>NZ_JAHLQE010000102.1 GCF_018918235.1 Eubacterium sp. MSJ-13 | reverse complement strand
TGTTATGAGCAAGTAGCAAAGCGGATTGCGAATATCCGCTTGACTTTTCGCTGTACTAATGAACAGTAACGAACTATATTTTACTTATTATTTTATAGCGGGCTGTCCATCACCTAAAGGAAATAGTTTTGTGTCCATGACAAACGAAAGGGGAATTTATGAATTTACAAGATACTAAAAAACGCAATGACATTATCCTTATTACATGCATTATCGTTGCTGCTCTCATTTGTTTTGCTGCTTATAAATTGTATTTCAATAAGTCTGGTAAGTTTGTTACAGTCAAGGTTGATGGCAAGATTACGGCTTCTTATCCTATTGATATTGATAAAACGATTACGATAAAGGGTGTGAATGGTGGCAAAAACATCCTGAAGATAAGCGGCGGCACAGCCGATATGACAGATGCCGACTGCCCTGACCAGACCTGTGTTAAAAAACATAGTATTAAATATGAGGGTGAAACTATCGTCTGCCTTCCTCATAAGGTTGTGATATCTATTGATAATTCTTCACAGAATAACGACGATGATGCACCTGATGCTGTTGTTAAATAATTTGAAATTTTCAAATAACTATAAAAAACTGTAATATGCGGGTGTTATATAAACACACTGCATATTACAGTTTTTTAAGTTTTTATAGTTAATAAGTGATTTAAGCCAAATAAGTCCATGATTTTGCGATACTTAAACTGAAAAATCATGGACTTATCTATAATCAGCAATAATAATTAAATAACATTCCACTATAAAGTGAAGTGATATATGAATAACCTACACCTTCCTTTGTATAGTTTGGATATGAAACAAGAAGTTTGTCTACATATTCCATAGGATCGAGTTTTACACTCTCACTTTTGCCGAGCAGACGCTTGGATAAATCTGAATCTGCCGAAAAAAGTTTCTGCATATCTCCATCGTTTATCGCCTGTGTGGCAAGTGATTCATCTATTTTCATCGTACCATCTTCTTCAAACAAAAGACCGCACGACTCCATTTCTGATTTAAACGGACCTACAAGATATTTGAGTTCAGATGCAAGTTTTGAACTTCTGTTAGTTATCTTTGCATAATTATCAGAACCTTCTATCATATAATTGTAGGCATCCTTTACCTTGTTTAAACTTGTAAGTATCTTTTCGCTGTCTGGTCTGTACTGAATACTTATATTATCCTCATCCATATTAGTACCTTTGAGCGATACTTTAAGAGCTTTTCCAATGGTAAATTCATTGGCAAGTGTACTTTTAGGGACACCGTCCATATAAAATTTTGAACTCGTAGCTCCTTTTTCAAGTTCATTCAAGCCAAAATATTCTACTATTCCGATCTTACCATCACTATTTCTGTCTGCAAGTGTAAATATCCTATCACCACCACTGCTTCCAGTCGCATCCGAAACGATACTCATCCTTACCGTATCATCACTTGCATCTGGTACTATCCCTACATTTAAACCGATATTAGCCTTGTTTATAAATGAAGCAACTCCGTTCATAACCTCAGCATTATCCGCATCTTTTTTGATGTTATACTGAAAATCATACATATCATCCAAAACACTTATCCTGAATTTGTATGTTCCACCCGGCAGGCTCTGACTTGCTGAGTGCATAGGATTTCCAATATTGTACTGCGGTGTGGCAAGATGTTCGATTTTCAAAGAAAATTCATCAGGAAGATTATCACTATCTTCATCTACAATCTCCACTCCTGCCTTTTCCGGATCTGATGCATATGCCTTCTTTTTTGAAAATACACCATCAGGTGATGTATCTGAAAGTTCCCTCAGACCTGTGCCAAGAAGCATTGATGATTCCTTGACACCAAGTGCATATGACTGCTTTGCATCAGTCAGCCTTACAAGATATATCGGAGATGTCTTTGTCTTTTTGGCAATCTGATTTACAACACTTCTAAGCTCTGATGCTTTGTGTGTATCGTATTTCGTCAATTCTTTTGGTCGATACTGTGTAAGCAGATGATTATAAACAGCGGTATCCATCTCGAACATCCCCTTTCCTTTTCATTTTTACATATTCTCTCTTCATTTTCATTATTGTCAAGCGGATATTCGCAATCCGCTCTGCTACTTGCTCATAACAATATTACTTTCATCTGAAAAATTGTATTCATATATAATTATACCATGACTTTCACTTTTTTTAAAGGGGGGATGAAGATTTATTTTATTAACTTTCTAACATTATCCAATTCATCATGAAGCAAATCATTTAGTGAAAAATTATTTATAACTTTACATCATTAATTTGCACTGTCCTCTGTAGATATATAATCTATGCTTTGTGCAAACGATGTAAGTTCCCCATTGTTTTTTGCATATTCAGGTACATTAAATATCATGCCCTTTTTTCTCTCCAAATGATAAACAGAATCAATACTGACAGGCAAAAATCCGGGTACTTTTCTTGAAATTATTATAAAATAATTTTTACTTTCCTTTAGGATGCTGCTCAAATCTCTCTTTTTAAATATCTCACAACACTCATCTATAACAAACAAATGTCCAACAACATTAAATATATTTTTATAATCTCCCTCAAATACTGTATCATTTCCTAAAATATGAACAGATTCCTTTTTCATTTTAAACCTGTCATCACTTATTTTTACAGATATGCCATGTATTCCTCGTTTATATTTTGTGAGAAGATTTCCAAGCAATGTTTTAAATGTTCCTGAATTGCCCAGTATAAAATTAAATTTGCCATGAAACTCCAGTTCAAAATGATAATTTCTGCTCTTAATACTTAATTGCATCTTCTATCACCTCTCTTACTGATTCAAGTTCAAATTCACGATAATTCAGATACTCTCTTTTCTTGACCAGACTGTACGCCCTAAATTTATTCTCATCAAAATTTATAAAATGCTGTAAATAGATCGTGATGTCCTTTTCTTCCGCTATCTCCAATAATAAATCAGTGCAGTTATCACCAAAAATAGTTCCCCATATCTGTATATTATCCAACATATTGCATATCATCAAGGCTTTAGAGCCGGTGGAAATCTCATATATTGAAAATGTAATATTTTCATTGTCATTATCCTGCATCCCCACAGGACTTATATGACAATTATCAATATCATGCAATATTCTTAAATTCCGCTTATTTTGAAGCCATCCTGTTTCAAACAGTTCTTCAAATTCGGCATCAATATAAAACATTGCATCTTCAGGACAACCATAACCTATTTTAAGCATTTAATAAATCCTTTCTTTTTCAGTTCTCAAAATATCTGTAATTTACTTACTGATTACTCCTCAAACACTACTTCTTCCAAAAACTTCGCTGCATCTCTTATGCAGTCCTGACAGCCTCTTAATACAATGCCTGTTTCTACACCTTTCAAATCTTTGCAGCGTGTTGCTTTGTTCTGGTCAATGAACTTCTTTAATATCTGTCTTGAATACTGATATGTTTCCCCTTTGCTTACAGGATTGTCAAGGTCTCCGCAGCTATTTTTCATTCCGGCTACAACACATGCGCCTGTAAGTGCACCACATGTTCCTTCCATACCGCCCATTCCAAGTCCTAATGCTTCTGTTGCCTTGAACATGCTCTCCTCGTCCATTCCCACAAGGTCACAGTATGTACAGGCAACTGCCTGTGCACAGTTATATCCTTTATTGTGTCTCTCTATTGTTTTCTCTACTCTTGTTTCCATGTCTTTGATTTCCTTTCTTTTATCTTTATTTTCATTATTGTACCACAAAACCTTTTTGACGTAATCATGCAGACAACTATATTATATAGAAGATAAATTATATACACAACCGTATTATAATATGCTGTTATATCAAACGCAAATCCACTTCCGCTTTCTGCCGCTGCATTTATCGTAACAACTGTTATTACAACTGCTGCCATACAATATATGAGCATTTCGACCATGTTTATCTTTTTTATCATGCCAGCTTTCATCCCAAGCTGCCTAAATGCCTGCCAGTCCTTTATCTTTATTTTCATAACCGCATCAAGTATTACCACTTCCAATATCGCCACAAACAAAAGCACCATAAATGCTATTCCCAGAGTAGCGAGTCTTTCTGATACTTTGTCATTGTCGTAACCGTCAAGTGACATTCTGTATGTACTGACTGCCTGATATTTTTTATCTAGTTCGTTTACCGCATCTATAACCTTATCAGTTTTTGCATAGTGTGTTATATAAACAGATGCCTGCCTGCTTTCATTTTTAAAATACTGATAATAGAGGTGCTTTGATATTTCAAGAAATGTTCCTGAATAATCTGTCATTTCACTGGTAAGTTCAATTTTTAAGCTGTCATTTTCATCACTCAGACTTCCATCATTTTCTCTTTTTTTGATATAGATAAGAGCCTTGCCTTTAAGTGCATTTACACTTTCTTTTATAGCGTTTACATCCACCCCTGAAAACCATACCGTCATATTACAGGATGCCCTTGCCTTTTCGCCCGAAGCAACGCCCCATCTGTAGTCATATTCTTTTAGTGCTTTTTTATCTTCTCTTATGTCCTGACTGCCATCATAAAGACCTTCATCCCTTGTCTCACTGTAAACCGGTCTTACCTGTGCTTTTCCCAGAAACCAGCCAATTTCTTTAAGATACTGATAAAACAATGTAAATTCTGCTTCGTCTGCGGGTGAAGTAAGCATATTGCAAAGACTTGTTGAAAAATATGCCTGTGTTGTTTTTTCCTTAAGGCATCCCGTTATTTTCATATCCTCATAATAATAGTCATCTGCATCCCAGATATTTTCTGCCGTAAAATAAAACCGCTTAGTCTGCCCCACTACCGATGTATCTTTTGAATATACCACAACCTCATTATTTTTCTTTGGCAGTCTGCCCGCTGCAAGCATTGAAGCAGTAATACAGCTTGATGACTTCATAAATTTATCAGCTTTTAAAAATTCAATATTCCGGTCTGCTGAAACAGCATTTTTTATTCCTTTTGCATAAGTGACCATTTTGTTAAATTCAGATACACTGTTTTTGTTTACTGTACCATAACTATATTTATAGTCTTTCCCCTCATCACAATAATAATTTATGTCATCCGCTCTGTCGCATATATCAGCCATACGCACATACTTTATTTTATTAAATTTCTCTATATCGTTTTTATTAAATGAACTTCCATCCTTTTTTATTACGGCAATTCTTGTCTTATCAGAATTTGCATAAACCCTATTATTATATTTTTTTGTCAGAGAGTCGTCTTTACTTGCATATATCAGACTTATAAATATAAATGACATAACTGATACAACACCAAAAAAACAGAGGAAAAACAATCCTCTGACTTTTTGGGTAAAAATATTTCTCTTAACAAAATACATAACTACAGATATGTCAGTTTTTTTATTTCGTTTCATGTCCATGTTATCAATCCTTTACTGCAAGTTCTGCTGGTGGTCTTGATATTATCTTGTTTACAGGAAGTATGCTGAGTATTATATTTACTGCAAAAATAATGATTATCAGCAACAGAACCGCCCACCACGGATATATCATTTTTATCTCAAGTGATGGCACTTGTGCCATGAATTTTATCACACCACTTGTTATGATAGCCCCCGGCAATACGGTATATGCACAGAGCATCATCATTTCAAGTACATATGCCTCTAGTATGCTGCCTTTTTCTATTCCAAGAAGTCTGTACACCGTCAGTTCTTCTATTTTAGAAACAGCATTTGATTTTATAGAGAAGTATATCATAATAAATGCGAGTACCGCAAGCGCAATCGTCACGATATTTTTTGTACCGACATTCATTTTACGCTTTTCTTTATATTTGTTAATCTGGTCATTATATTGGCATTTTACACTCGCTGTAAAATATTTTTTTCTGTAGGCCGATGCCTTTTTCTTGAAATATTTTATCGCACCGTCTACATCATCCGTATATATATCAAATGACTTTGAATATGCATTGTAGGTAGTCCGTATATTTTCACAGTCTTCCTCATTTGCAATATAATCTACATTTATATCATCATTGAAATATCCCACTATCTCAAATGTTCCATATCTCTGATCTGTAAACAAAAATGAACCCGTCATTTTTTCCTTGTTATATATGGATTTTCTCGCAAGCACTTTTCCATTTTCAAGTTTGGTATCTGATTTTATTCCACTGTCCTTTTTATCTGCATAAAGTCGTTTCATCTCATCAAGTGAAGCAAGATTCATAGCAGAATACGAAAGACCGAGCAGTTTATTTTCCTCCACAAATATATCCGGCTCTCCTGTGTCAGACACACCTGTTATCTTAAACTCGAGCTGATTTGCGGGTGATATTATCGTTGTTCCGACAAAATCTTCAACTTTTTTGTATAATGGTGCTATGGCACTGTCCGATTTCGTGAACTACCACCTACCTAAAGGTAGGTGGCTTCTAAAAGGTGCTTACGCACCTTCA
>NZ_JAHLQE010000053.1 GCF_018918235.1 Eubacterium sp. MSJ-13 | reverse complement strand
TCTGCTTCGGCAGTACGAAAACATACTCGATGAAATAGGAATGAAACATAAAAGTTTACAACTTTTTATAAGTTTTCAGTAACGGTGGCTAATGCAGAAATTACATTTCAAACAAAAGTTTATCAGATGTGGATTGGTCGTGGCATCACAGCTTGTCATAATGTGTGGTGCATCTGCCGTCAAGCCAAAAACAGCGGAAGCAGCCAATGCAAATCTTGCCATATCGATAGCAAATGATTATGTAAACATCAGAAATAAGCCGTCATTGCAGGGGAAGATAAAAGGCAGACTCTACAGAGGTGGAGCAGTTACCATAACAAAAACCTACGATAATGGCTGGGCACTTGTAAAAAGTGGAAATTTCAGGGGCTACATAAAAACAGAATTTCTTGCAACTGGAGCAGAGGCACAGAAACTTGCAAAACAATATGGTATAAAATACATCACGGTAAAAAAGAATGTAACCTCACTGAATGTCAGGGAGAAGACAAGCAAAACAGCAAAAGTTATCACACAGATCGCATCTGGAGAAAGTTTTTATGTTAGAAAGATGTGTGGAAAAAGCTGGGTAAGGATTTCAGTTGATGGGGATCTTGGCTATGTAGCAAGAGATTATGTAAATCTCAAAGTTAAGTATAAGCATCCTGTATCTATAAACAAAATTCTTGAAGATGAGAAGAAGCAGCAGGAAAGTACATCAAACAGCAGCACAGATACCAATAATACGACAAAAACAGAAGATAGTACAAAGAATGACAATAATGTTACAAAGACAGTCACAAATGATGATGAAGATAAAAACAAAGTTACGGGAAGCCAGATTGCAAAATATGCACAGAAGTTTTTGGGGTGTCCATATGTATACGGTGGAACAAATCTGACAAAAGGTTCAGATTGTTCAGGATTTACCCAGAGTATATATAAAGAATTTGGATACAGCATACCGAGAACATCGTTAGAACAGTCTTCATATGGTACAAAAGTAAGCGCGTCATCCGTAAAAGAAGGGGACCTTGTGTTTTACAAAAATGGCAAGACAGTCGGACATGTTGGTATATATATCGGAGATGGACAGATTATACATTCAAGCAATGAAAAAGACGGAGTAAAAATTTCACAGATGAATTATAGAACGCCTTATTGTATAAGAAGAATTGTCTGACAATTTTTGAAAAAATCTGGAATGACGAGATAAAATAATGTTGTGGCAGATAATAAAAAACTGAAAAATAGTAAAAAAAAGCACTTATAAACATTAAATTCACAAAAAATGTTGATAACTCGATAAAAAGTGACAGCATATTATGTTGAAAAATGCGAAAAATCATAGTTATGCACGAAGTTATCAACATTATCCACAAAAATAAAATCCACAGATTGTTGACTAATCTGTTAATTAGAATTGTCACACAACCGGAAAGTAAGTTTCCAGGTACTGTTTTCGGACTGCAATCTGTTCGCAACATATTGAAAAATAATCTTTGGTAATAAATATCAATTAAAAGGTGAAAATGGTCGTATCAATTGTGCAATATTACTTGATTTTTGTGAAAATATGAGGTATAATATATTTAACAATTTGTAAAGGAGTGATAGTCATGAAATTTATTATCAGTGGTAAAAATCTTGATGTAACAGATGGACTTAGAGCAGCAATCGAGGAAAAAATCGGAAAGCTTGAGAGGTATTTCACTCCGGAAACTGAAGTTCATGTTACTTTGAGTGTAGAGAAAGAAAGACAGAAAATAGAGATTACGATCCCTATGAAGGGAAACATCGTACGTGCTGAGCAGGTAAGCGACGATATGTATGTTTCTATAGATTTGGTTGAGGAGGTTATTGAGAGGCAGTTACGCAAGTATAAGAACAAACTTGTTGACAAGCAGCAGTCAGCTACAAGCTTGAGCAAGGCATTTATCGAAGAAGAGATTGATGATGATGACGAGATAAAGATTATCCGTTCAAAGAAATTTGGCATGAAGCCTATGGATCCTGAGGAAGCATGCATACAGATGGATCTTCTCGGACATAACTTCTATGTATTCCGTAATGCAGCAACAGATGAAGTGAATGTAGTTTATAAGAGAAAAGGAAATACATTCGGACTTATCGAGCCTGAATTTTAATAATTGAGATAAACACTTTGGAGAGAGTGTTACATATATCAAAAGTTTCAAAACAAAAAGTATGAAAAATCATTTAAGCCAAACAGCCCCGGAGATAAATCTTCGGGGCTGTTTCTTTAAAAAAACAACAGTTGAAAAACCCTCTATTTAATGTTATACTAGGAAATAGTTTTTTTAGGTGGTTAAATACTACATAAACAGTAATAATGTATAGGAGTGAAATTCATGAGTATAATTAGCAAAATCTTCGGTACTCACAGTCAGCATGAAGTGAAAAGAATTATTCCGATAGTGAATAAAATAGAAGCTCTTGCACCTGAGTTCGAGAAATTAACAGATGACGAGCTTAAAGCAAAGACGCCTGAATTTAAGGCACGTCTTGAAAAAGGGGAAACTTTAGATGATCTGCTTCCGGAAGCTTATGCAACAGTAAGAGAAGCAGCAACAAGAGTTCTTGGAATGAGACACTATCGTGTACAGCTTATTGGTGGCGTGATCCTTCATCAGGGTCGAATTACTGAGATGCGTACAGGTGAAGGTAAGACACTTGTTTCGACACTTCCGGCATATCTTAATGCATTGGAGGGAAAAGGTGTTCATATCGTTACGGTAAACGATTACCTTGCAAAGCGTGATGCCGAGTGGATGGGAAAAGTTCATGAGTTTCTTGGACTTACTGTTGGTGTTATATTGAACTCGATGGATAATGATGAGAGAAGAGAAGCATACAACTGTGACATAACATATGCCACAAACAATGAGCTTGGTTTCGATTATCTTCGTGACAATATGGTAGTTTATAAAGAAGAACTTGTACAGAGAGAACTTCATTATGCAATCATCGATGAGGTCGATTCAGTTCTTATCGATGAGGCGAGAACACCACTTATTATTTCAGGACAGAGCGGAAAATCAACGAAACTTTACGAAGCCTGTGACATTTTTGTTAAACAGCTTACAAGAGGTACTGCAAAAGAACTCTCTAAGATGGATATCATCATGAACGAGGAAGAGCAGGAAACAGGTGATTATGTTGTTGATGAGAAAGATAAGAATGTAAACCTTACTGAAGAAGGTGTAAGAAAAGCTGAGAGATTTTTCCAGGTTAAAAACCTTGCAGATCCGGACAATCTTGAATTACAGCATAATATAAATCTTGCGTTAAGAGCACATTCTCTTATGTTCAGGGACAAGGATTATGTAGTAAAAGACGATCAGGTACTTATCGTTGATGAGTTTACAGGACGTATCATGCCGGGACGTCGTTTCTCTGACGGACTTCATCAGGCTATAGAAGCAAAAGAGCATGTAAAAGTTAAGAGAGAGAGCAAGACTCTTGCTACTATTACATTCCAGAACTTCTTTAACAAATATGCAAAGAAATCAGGTATGACAGGTACAGCCCTTACAGAAGAAAAAGAGTTCCGTGATATTTATGAGATGGATGTTGTCGAAGTTCCGACAAACCTTCCGGTTGCCCGTATAGATTATGAAGATGCGGTTTATAAGACAAAGGAAGAAAAATTCAATGCTGTTGTTGCTGATATCATAGAAGCACATGAAAAGGGACAGCCTGTACTTGTAGGTACGATAAATATTGATACATCAGAATATCTCAGCGAAAAACTTAAAAAGAAGGGCATACCTCATAAGGTACTTAATGCTAAATTCCATGAGCTTGAAGCAGAGATAATCGCAGATGCAGGTCAGATGGGTGCTGTCACTATCGCTACTAACATGGCAGGTCGTGGTACTGATATCAAGCTTGGCGAGGGCGTAAAAGAACTCGGTGGATTAAAGATAATAGGTACTGAGAGGCATGAATCACGCCGTATAGATAATCAGCTTCGTGGTCGTGCCGGCCGTCAGGGAGATCCGGGTGAGTCACGTTTCTATATCTCACTTGAAGATGACCTCATGCGTCTTTTCGGTTCAGAGAGACTTATGGGACTTTTCTCAGCAATGCCTGATGGAGAGCAGATTGAGCATAAGATGCTTTCAAATGCCATTGAAAGTGCACAGAAGAAGATTGAGGGTAACAACTTTGGAATCAGAAAGAACCTTCTTGAATTTGACCGTGTAAACAATGAGCAGAGAGAAGTTATATATAAAGAACGCCGCAAGGTTCTTGACGGTGAGAATATGCGTGATACTATCTACAAGATGATAACTGATGTTGTAGAAAAATGTGTATCATCTATTATCGGTGATGAGACTGCACCGGAAGAATGGGATATTGCAGAGTTAAATAATGTACTTCGTCCTATTGTACCTATCGAGAAGATAGTTCTCACTGAGGAGGAAGAAAAACATGCTACAAAGGCAGAACTTATACAGAGACTTAAAGAGGAAGCAGTAAAAGTATATGAAGCTAAAGAAGCAGAATTCCCTGATGCAGACCAGATAAGAGAGGTAGAGAGAATTATCCTTCTTAAAGTTATTGACAGAAAATGGATGGATCATATCGATGATATGGATCAGCTCCGTCAGGGTATCGGACTTCAGGCATACGGTCAGAGAGATCCTGTAGTAGAGTATAAGTTTGCAGGATTTGATATGTTTGATGCAATGATAGATGCTATTACTGAAGAGACAGTAAAGGCACTTACACATATTCAGATAGAGCAGAAAGTTGAGCGTGAGCAGGTTGCGAAAGTTACTGGAACAAACAAAGATGAGACAGTAGCATCAAAGCCAAAGACACGCGAAGGCAAAAAGGTACAGCCAAATGATCCTTGTCCATGTGGAAGCGGCAAGAAATATAAGATGTGCTGTGGAAGAAAATTCTAAATGGTGCAGGGGACGTGGTATATAGCGGTCTAAGGCATCAGTTGTGGTCAAAAGATATTTTGACTACAGTGTTATGAGCAAGTAGCAGAGCGGATTGCGAATATCCGCTTTGACATAGAAAGAGGTGAGTTGATGGTAGAATTTGATAATATAAAAATAGCATTATCAAATTACGATGAACCACTGCTTGAAATGGGGAACTCACTTTGACTTAGCTAATAAGCGTGACAGAGTCGAAGAGTTGGAACACACCATGGAAGAGCCGGGATTTTGGGATGACCCAGATAAATCGGCAGCGGTTGTTCAGGATTGTAAAAAGTTAAAATCAGTTATTGAAAGATATGAGAAACTCTGCAGTGACAGAGATGATATAATTACTCTCATTGATATAGCTGAGGAGGAAAATGATGCGAGCCTTCTGCCGGAAGTGGAGGAATCATTTCAGGCATTTGAGGATGAGTACAAAGCACTCAGGATTGAGACACTGCTTAGTGGTGAGTATGATAAGTGTAATGCTATACTTACGCTTCATGCAGGTGCAGGCGGAACGGAGAGTTGTGACTGGGCAAGCATGCTATGCAGAATGTATCAGAGATGGGCAGAGAAAAAAGGTTTCAGTGTTGAGATGATTGATTTTCTTGACGGTGACGAGGCAGGCTACAAGTCTGTTACATTGCAGATAGATGGTGAAAACGCATATGGTTATCTTAAATCAGAACATGGTGTACACCGTCTTGTAAGAATTTCACCGTTCAATGCTGCAGGAAAAAGACAGACTTCTTTCGTATCATGCGATGTTATGCCGGATATAGAAGAAGACCTTGATGTAGAAATCGCAGATGATGATATAAGGATAGATACTTATCGTTCAAGCGGTGCAGGTGGACAGCATATAAACAAAACATCATCGGCAATCCGTATCACTCATTTTCCAACAGGAATAGTGGTACAGTGTCAAAATGAGCGTTCACAGCATATGAATAAAGATAAAGCCATGCAGATGCTCAAGGCGAAACTCTATATGCTTAAACAACAGGAGCAGCTTGAAAAGGCGAGCGGTATCCGTGGCGAAGTCAAGGATAACGGCTGGGGAAGTCAGATCCGTTCATATGTAATGCAGCCTTATACTATGGTTAAGGACAATAGAACCGGTCAGGAAGTAAGCAATGTAACAGGTGTTCTGGATGGAAACATAGATCCGTTCATAAATGCTTATCTTGCATGGATCACATCAGCAGATAAAGAAAAGTAAGAGATGGAGGAAGAGATGGTAAAGGTAGGAATATTAGGATATGGTACAGTAGGTTCAGGTGTTTTTGAGATATTAAACAAAAACAGTGAGATTATTACAAAGAGAGCAGGTCAGGATATAGAAGTAAAATATGTGCTTGACCTTAGAGATTTTCCGGGAGATCCTGCAGAAAAATATGTCGTACATGATTTCTCAATACTTGAAAATGATGATGAAGTAAAAATTGTCGTTGAGACAATGGGAGGACTTCATCCGGCATATGAGTTTGTAAAAGCAAGCCTTCTTAAAGGAAAAAATGTTGTAACATCAAATAAGGCACTTGTTGCTGCATTTGGTACCGAACTTTTACAGATTGCCAGAGATAAAAATGTAAACTTTTTATTTGAGGCAAGTGTTGGCGGCGGTATTCCTATCATAAGACCACTTCAGACATCATTAGCACCTGATGAGATAGAGGAGATTTCAGGTATCTTAAACGGTACTACAAATTTTATTCTTACTGAGATGACAGAAAACGGTTCGGACTTTGACTCAGTACTCAAAGATGCACAGGCAAAAGGATATGCGGAAGCAGATCCTACGGCAGATGTAGAAGGACATGACGCATGCCGTAAGATTGCCATTCTTACTTCCCTTGCATATGGAAAGCAGCTTGATTTTGAAGATATTTATACAGAAGGTATCACAAAGATAACAGACCGTGATATCAACTATGCGTCAAAGATCAAGGCAAAAGTTAAGATTTTTGGCTCAAGCAAATTAGTGGGGGATAAAGTCAGTGCTATGGTCGCACCGAAGCTTATAACACACGACCATCCTCTTTACAGTGTTGACGGAGTGTTCAATGCTATCCTTGTGAAAGGAAACATGGTCGGCGATGTAATGTTTTACGGTCAGGGAGCAGGTAAACTTGCAACAGCAAGTGCGGTTGTTTCTGATATTATGGAAGCATCAGAAAATCTTGACAGCAATATAAATGTTATCTGGTCAGAAGAGAAGCTTGAGCTTATGCCTATGGACGAAGTAGTATCTAAATTCTTTGTCAGAGTGTCAGGAAATAAAGCTGACAATGAAGCAAAGATAAAAGAACTATTCGGCGAGGTTGAGTTTGTAGATGCAGGATATACAGATGAAACAGGTTTTGTAACAAAAGATATCACAGAAGCAGTATACGAAAATGCTGCAAAAGAGATGGGAAATGTTATAAATAAGATTCGTTTTGATGCATAAAACATACAAAATAGTTAGCACGGAAAAATTAAATCGTTTATATATCTACAACAGGCGGCTATTTTTATAGCCGTCTGTTGTGTTTTTCAGGGGTATAATTACATTTAGTCAGAGCAGGTAATTTTTTTAGCAAAACAAATTGTTTTTTTCAAATTGTTTTGTGATAAACTGCTTAGAAATAATGGGGATTAGTATGCATAGAAGCAGAAAAGAGGATTATCATGGATAATAAATTAGATATTGCGGCAAAGATTGCCGGGGAACTTGATATAAAAAAATGGCAGGTAGAAGCTGTTATCAAACTTATAGATGAAGGAAACACGATTCCTTTTATCGCAAGATATAGAAAGGAAGCTCATGGTTCTCTTGATGACGAACAGCTTAGAAATCTTAACGAGAGACTGACTTATCTTAGAAATCTCGAGGAAAAGAAAGCACAGGTTATAGCAAGCATTGAGGAGCAGGGAAAACTTACAGAGGAACTTAAAAGCCAGATAGAGCAGGCACAGACACAGGTTGTGGTTGATGACCTCTACAGACCGTACAGACCAAAGAGAAGGACAAGAGCAACTATCGCAAAAGAAAAAGGTCTTGAGCCGCTGGCTGAGATAATCCTTGAGCAGACAGCATCGGAGCCTGTAGAAAAACTTGCCGCAGATTATGTGTCGGAGGAAAAAGAGGTTGCAATGCCTTCGGATGCCGTTTCAGGGGCGAAGGATATAATAGCTGAGATAATATCTGACAATGCAGATTATCGTATGTACATAAGAAATATAACGATGCAGGAGGGCTTGCTTGTATCGGCTGCGAAAGATGAAAAAGAAAAGTCTGTTTATGAAATGTATTATGAATTTCAGGAAAAACTCGATAAGATAGCAGGTCACAGGATACTTGCGATAAACAGGGGAGAAAAAGAAAAATTCCTCACAGTAAAAGTCGAAGCACCTGAGGAGCGTATAATCACTTATCTAAAAAAGATGGTTATAACGAAAGACAATGCCAACACAAATGAAATCCTTGCGGACACCATAGAGGACAGTTACAAAAGACTTATAGCACCTGCCATAGAGCGTGAGATAAGGAATGAACTTACTGAGAGAGCCGAGGACGGAGCTATAAAAGTCTTTGGAAAGAATCTTGAACAGCTCCTGATGCAGCCGCCTATTCAGGGAAGAAATGTGCTTGGCTGGGACCCGGCATTCAGAACAGGCTGTAAACTTGCCGTAGTTGACAATACGGGAAAAGTCCTCGACACGACAGTAGTATTTCCTACAGAACCTCAGAATAAGGTCGAGGAGACAAAAAAGACAGTTAAAAAACTTATCGACAAGTACGATATATCCCTTATATCAGTGGGAAATGGAACGGCATCGAGAGAGTCAGAGCTTATAATAGCAGAGATGTTAAAAGAGATAAATAAGCCAGTTCAGTACATTATAGTAAATGAAGCGGGTGCATCTGTTTATTCAGCCAGCAAACTTGCAACGGAGGAATTTCCGGAGCTTAATGTCGGGGAGAGAAGTGCCGCTTCGATAGCGAGAAGACTTCAGGATCCACTCGCCGAGCTTGTAAAGATAGATCCAAAATCCATAGGTGTCGGTCAGTACCAGCACGATATGAACCAGAAAAAACTTGAGGAAACACTTACGGGAGTTGTCGAGGATTGCGTAAACAGGGTTGGTGTTGATATAAATACAGCATCAGCTTCACTTCTTGAATATATATCAGGTATAAGCAAGGCTGTCGCAAAAAACATTGTCATATACAGAGAGGAAAATGGTAAGTTCACGAACAGAAAGCAGCTTTTAAAAGTTGCAAAACTCGGACCAAAGGCATTTTTACAGTGTGCAGGATTTTTAAGGATAGAGGGTGGAGATAACCCTCTTGATGCGACAAGCGTTCACCCTGAGTCATATGAGGCAGCCGAGGCACTTCTTGAGAAACTTGGTATATCGCAGGAGGAACTGAAAGAAATTCAGGCAGAGGCAGCAAAGACCGTTGAGCATAAGAAGAAAGCTCAAAATACAAAACTTGAGAGAAAGAAAAAGAAGAAGGATTTTGTTGTCAAAAATAAAAACTCGGCATTTGGTGCAGCACTTATGAAAGCATTAGGTGACGGTGCAGGTATTGAATTTGAGGATGATGGAGATAATTCTAAAAATACATCAAAAAATAACAGGGATAATTCATCAGATACGGGCAAAAATGCAAAAAACAGCATTGAGTACCGCATAAAAGACAAGGCAAAGATGGCAAAAGAGCTTGGAATAGGTGAGATAACGCTTACTGATATCGTAAAAGAGCTTGAAAAGCCGGGCAGAGATCCGCGTGATGAGATGCCAAAGCCTATACTTCGCACTGATGTACTTGAAATGAAAGACTTAAAACCGGGAATGATTTTAAAGGGAACAGTCAGAAATGTTATAGATTTCGGTGCATTTGTGGATATAGGAGTTCATCAGGACGGACTTGTTCATATATCTGAGCTTTCGGACAACAGATTTGTAAAACATCCGCTCGATGTGGTCAGTGTCGGGGATATAGTTGATGTCAAAGTTATGAGTGTTGATCTTGAGAAAAAGAGGATTCAGCTTACAATGAAGATGAAAGGCTAAATATGAAAAAATTATTTGTTGAAGTAAAGAATGGCGGCAAGATGACTTACAGTGTAAGTGATCTGAATAAGTTAGACAGGATGTATGAGACAGAAGTATTTGAGAGAAAAGAAAAAAGGATAATGTCGCCTTTTAAAAAGGAGATGCAGAAAAGTTTCCAGGCACAGGTAAGAGATTATGCATTTGAAAAGATATTAGACAGGCATCTTTATACATTCAAATATCTTTTGGTTATACCTGATCCGTATGGACTTGCAAAACAGACAGCTCTCATTTTGTTTAATTCTTCAAAAGAATGTAAAGTTGTGTACAGGGTGCTTGGCGATACACCTGACTGTGATTTTACGGGTGAAACAGTGTACACAACGAGGCACAGAGTTCCAATACTTGGCTTGTATGGCGGAAGAAACAATAAAATCGACCTTAAGCTTGTTGACCGTAATGGAGAAGTCATAAAACACAGAATGTTGCAGATATATGTATCTCCTATACAGGAGAATATAAGAAATGTGGTAGCCAAAAACGACATGAAAATGTCACATTTCGGTTTTATACTGCTTAATACTGCGGTAGGCAGTCCGGTGGCGATTGACGGACATGGTGATGTCAGATATTCACTTCAGATAAAAACAGGAAAGCTGGGTATGATTCCGCTTGCAAATGGTCATTTTCTTTTGGTGGATAAAACAGCCAACAGAGTCGATAAATATGGAAAGGTTACACCGTGCAGGTATCATGAGATGGATTATATGGGAAGAGTTTATAAAACTTATCTTCTTGAATACAAAATAGGAAGAGCCATAACACAGCATGGAGATTCACTTTTCTTTATAACGGCATCTGATGATGAACATGTTTCAGACAGGATAGCAGAATTGAATTTAAATACAGGTGAACTTATAAAATACTGTGATATTCATGAGCTTGTAGGAGAAGAGTACAGAAGGTATGATAACTGGATAGATACATCATATATTGAATACAATGACGGAAGGCTTCTTATAACTGCCAAAAGATTAAATTCTGTTATAAATATTAACTGGAGCGAACTTAAGATTGACTGGATCATAGCACCGCCACAGGTCTGGAAAGGCAGTAAAGTAGAAAAATATGTACTTACTGACATGTCAGAAAGTGTCGATGAGAATAAAAAGATTCCCATATGTTCATTTCCTGAATATGCATCTGTCATGGAAGATAATCATGATGAAAAAAAGATTGTATTATTCGATGTAAGAAATGTTATCAAATTTGAAGGAAAAGTGCTTGTGCCGGGAGGAAAAAGATCGACAAAGAATTCGCTGGTAAAGATTATAGACATAGACGAGAAAAATATGTCATTTAAAATAAGAGAATGTACAGAAGTTCCAAATTCACTCAGATACTCAAGGGTACTTCACTCGGAGGATGAAAAATATCTTCTAGTAACTCAGGGGTACTTAAGGAACAGGATTGGTGCTACTCATAGTGCTATTCAGGAAATAGATGCAGCTACAGGAGAAAAACTGCACAGTATCGGGATAAAGAAAGTATTTTCTAATGCATGGATATTTGCACCGGATATACAGGACTACTGTACGTCAATGGAGAAAAATGACAATGTAATATTTGGAAAGCTTGCTCCTTTAGAAAGATTTGAAGGAAAGCTGCCGCCATTATCTGAAAACAGGACTGATGGTTACTATTTTGGAAATGGAAGGATATGTGATGAACTGTTTTTGTGCAATATGAGACCAGGGACAGTAGACAGGATTTATTTTATTGGCGGAAAAAATGCATATGTCAAAGATATGGAAAATGTCAGATTTGTCAATAAGAAAGAAGGATTTGCGATTCCTTTGGATGACTTTGACATAGACGAATATCATGTATATGTCGAATACGATGACGAAGTGCATAAATTAAAAAATGAAATTCGCATTGTAAAATAATAAATGACTTATTTTAGGGAGGGAGACATTTACAGATAATTTGACAGTTTATGGAGGAAAATATGGAGATAGCAGCAAAGTCAGAAAGAAATCTGACATGGCACGATATGGACATAACAAGAGAGGTACGTGCAGACAGATTGGAACAGCAGCCAAAGACAATCTGGCTCACGGGATTATCAGGAGCAGGCAAATCGACAATAGTAAATGAATTAGAGAAAAGATTGTTTGTTTATGGCAAAAAGACTATGGTACTTGACGGTGACAATGTCAGGATGGGGTTAAACAAGAATCTTGGATTTAGCGAAGAGGATAGAGTTGAGAATATACGACGTATAGCCGAGGTATCTAAATTGATGAATGATGCGGGGATTATTGTACTTACATCGTTTATATCTCCGTTTAGGAAAGACAGAAGAAATGCAAAAGAAATAATAGGAAAAGACAGTTTTGTTGAGGTATATATCAGCACTCCGATAGAAGAGTGTGAGAGAAGGGATGTAAAAGGTCTTTATAAAAAGGCTAGGGCAGGAAAAATATCAGATTTTTCGGGAATATCAAGTCCTTATGAAGAACCGGAATCACCTGATATAGAAGTAGATACCACAGGAAGAACAATAGATGAAACTGTCGATTATATATATTCAGAATTAAAGAAATACTTATAGATGAAAGACAGACAGTATATGGTGAAAATGCAGGTCACTATATACTGTCTTTGTCAGATTATATGACATATTGTAATAAAAATGAGTATAAGCATTTGATTTTGTAATATAAATGAACTTTTTTCTAAATAGGGTTGCTTTATTCATAGTAATCCTATATGATATAGAAAAAAGATAGGAATTAAAGATATGAAGGCAAATATACAAAAAGAACTTAAACTGATGGCTTCAATTTTTAAAATAGGTGTTGTTGGTTTCGGAGGCGGAACAGCTCTTATACCCGTTATTGAAAGAGAAGTTGTAGAAGACCAGAAAATAGTTGAAAAAGATGAATATGATAAGGATGTTATAGTTGCAAGTATAACACCGGGAGCACTTCCGGTTGAAATTGCAACGGGACTTGGAAAGCGTGCATATGGTGCAAAGGGAATGGTGCTTGCTGCGTTTCTTATGGCGTTTCCAGGTGTACTTATGACAGTTCTTATGTTATCTGTATTATCTAAAGTCGATGAAAAACTGTTTGTGCAGATAGAGTGCCTTTCAATAGGACTTACAGCATTCATAAGCTGTCTGCTTACACAGTATGCCGTAAAGAGTATGCAGGAAGCAAAAAAAGAAAGTGATAAGAGATTTCAGCGTGCTTTTGCACTGATGATAGCGGTTTTCATATTATCATGTGGAAAATCAGTTTACAGCATACTCGGAATAGAAGCTACACCGATGTTTGGTCTGTCAACAGTACAGGTTCTTGGAATTGCCTTCTTTGGAATATTTTATACACATTGCAGATTTAATATCAAAAACACACTTGTATCAGGAATAACGATTATTTTATATATACTCTGTGTAGGAAAAGCAGGAATTATAAAAAATATATATCTTGAAACAGGATTAAAAGTATTTATGTTCGTACTTGCAATACGCGGACTCTGCATCTGTACTAGATATGGTATGAGCAAGGGAAAAAGATCTGAGGAAGAGCTTTCAAAATCAGGTCATAAGCTTACACCAGCCAAATTCACGAAAGAAATGGTAACATGGTTTTTATTTATAGTAGTACTTTCAATACCTGCTTTCATCATAACTAAAGATACATGGATATATCTTTTAAGAGGATTTGCATCATCTGTAATATCATTTGGAGGCGGAGATGCATATCTGTCCGTAGCTGACGGTATGTTTGTAAGCACAGGCATGATAAAAGAAAGTGAATTTTACAGCCAGCTTGTATCAATAGTAAATGTATTACCAGGTTCGATCTTATGTAAAACACTCGCCGGAATCGGTTATTTTATCGGATATGATATAAATAACAGTGTCC
Organism: Eubacterium sp. MSJ-13; assembly: GCF_018918235.1. Lineage (GTDB taxonomy): Bacteria > Bacillota > Clostridia > Lachnospirales > Lachnospiraceae > Butyribacter. The sequence continues at coordinate 1,817 of NZ_JAHLQE010000053.1, read as the reverse complement.
TTGCCGGATTTGCAGTGGCACTTGCCGGATTTGCATGCAGTGTAGCAGCATCGGGAGTGGTATTCTGCATAATCTATTATCTCTATGAAAAATTTGAGGGAATAGCAGTATTCAGGCTTATAGGAAGATGGATAAGACCTATAATAGCAGGACTTTTGTTAAATGTTATGGTATCAATGATATATCAGAATATAGCGACAGGACTTGCAATAGGAGGAAAAGTAGCAGCAACACTTATCATAACATTTGTTATCTATGTGATAAATCTTGTACTTATGCTGAAAGTAAAAGCAGGTAATGGAAAGCTTATACTTGTATCTGCGTTACTTGGGCTTGTACTTTGCAATGGGATTTTAATTTAAGGTGCAGGTGATGATAGAAATCATACCTATTTTTTATTGATTTTTGAATCAATATTTTGTATAATGTATATATAAATTTGCTGATTGTATTTGAATAGTTGGTGGATTTATACAAAAATATCGTTATATATTTTGGGGGTGCGAAACTATTATAATCTATTATTAAATTGTATTGTTATAAGTTTGCGATTTATAAACCATATAATCAGTTTCGCCATTACCTGATATGCATTTATACAGGAGGTATATAAATTATGGCAAATCGTTTTATTTTAAATGAGACATCTTATCATGGAGCTGGTGCTATTGCAGAAATCGCTACGGAGGTTAAATCAAGAGGGTACAAAAAAGCTTTTGTTTGTTCTGACCCGGATCTTGTGAAGTTTGGTGTTACAAAGAAGGTTCTTGATGTTCTTGAGAAAGACAGTCTTGATTATGAGCTTTATTCAAATATCAAGCCAAATCCTACTATTGAAAATGTACAGACAGGTGTTGAAGCATTTAAGAAGTCAGGTGCAGATTATCTTATCGCTATAGGCGGAGGTTCTTCGATGGATACTGCAAAGGCTATCGGTATCATCATCAACAATCCTGATTTCGCTGATGTTGTAAGTCTTGAAGGAGTTGCTCCTACAAAGAATAAATCAGTGCCTATACTTGCAGTACCTACGACAGCAGGAACGGCAGCAGAGGTTACTATCAACTATGTTATCACCGATGCTGGAAAGAACAGAAAGATGGTATGTGTAGATCCTAAGGATATTCCGGTCGTTGCATTTGTAGACCCTGATATGATGTCATCTATGCCTAAGGGACTTACGGCTGCAACAGGTATGGATGCACTTACTCATGCCATTGAGGGATATATCACGGCAGGAGCATGGGAACTCTCTGATATGTTCCATCTGAAAGCTATCGAAATCATATCACGTTCACTCAGAGGAGCAGTTGACAACACACCTGAGGGCAGAGAGGGCATGGCTCTTGGTCAGTATGTTGCAGGTATGGGATTTTCAAATGTCGGACTTGGTATCGTACATAGTATGGCACATCCGCTCGGTGCACTTTATGATACACCGCACGGTATTGCAAATGCCATAATTCTTCCTACGGTTATGGAATACAATGCAGAGGCAACAGGAGAGAAATATCGTGACATAGCAAAGGCTATGGGTGTTGAAGGTACGGAGAATATGTCTCAGGAAGAGTACAGAAAGGCAGCAGTAGATGCTGTAAAACAACTCTCAAAAGATGTTGGAATACCTGCCGATCTCAAAGATATCGTAAAGAAAGAGGATATACCTTTCCTTGCACAGTCAGCGTATGATGATGCATGTCGTCCGGGCAATCCAAAGGAGACAAGCGTAGAAGATATAACAAAACTTTATGAGTCACTTATTTAACACTATCAAGTAAGTCCCCCACTTCTATTGCGTAAAGCAATAAGTGGGGGTG
>NZ_JAHLQE010000121.1 GCF_018918235.1 Eubacterium sp. MSJ-13 | reverse complement strand
TCGGCTTTGCCTGGTCCCCCATTTCAAATGGGGGATTTAAAGCATTATTCATTAAATCAGACAACCGAAAAAATAGCATAAAAAACTCGGAGAGAAATTTTTAAAATTTTCTCTCCGAGCCTTATCTAAAGATTTTCCCAATCTATTTTCTCATTCCTATAGAAAAATTCGCGGTCATGCTCTCCAATCTCACGAAGTACACGACATGGATTTCCTACGGCAACAACATTGTCAGGTATATCTTTTACTACAACACTTCCCGCACCGATTACCGAATTTTTACCAATTGTCACTCCGGGAACTATGGTTGTCCCTGCTCCAATCCAGACATTCTCTCCGATATGAACCGTCTTGTTATACTGCATTGCATCTGCACGAAGCGATGGTTCGATTGGATGATTTGCAGTTGCTATAGTGACATTCGGTCCAAACATTACTTTGTCACCTACAAATATCTCACCGTCATCTACTACTGTAAGATTAAAATTTGCGTAGACCTTGTTTCCAAAATGCAGGTTTTTTCCGCCCCAGTTTGCATGAAATGGAAGTTCGATATAACACCCCTCTCCACATTCGGCAAAAGTCTGTTTCATATATTTTTCTTTTTTATCCTGTTCCGATGGACGCAACTGGTTAAATTCCCATAGTTTTTCCATGTAAACATTCTGTTCTTTTGTAATCTCTGATGAATTAGGGTTATATATTATCCCCTTTTCCATCCGCTCTTTTTGCGTCATAATAATCCTCCCTCTATCTCTTTCTACACAGCTTCACTATTGTTTCTACTACCTCGTCCATCTTAAGCGGTTTTGCCAAATGCTCGTTCATCCCGGCATCTATACATTCCTGTGCATCCTCTTTAAACGCATTTGCGGTCATTGATATTATAGGAATAGTCTTGGCATCAGGCCGTTCTAATGTACGGATTGCCTTTGTAGCAGCTATCCCATCCATTACCGGCATCATCACATCCATAAGAATCGCATCAAATTTACCTGCTTCACCAGATTTAAATGCATCAACCGCCTGTCTTCCATCTGACACGATTGTAACTTCTGCGCCCTCATCATTTAAAAGCATCTGAGCAATCTCCGCATTAAGCTCATTGTCTTCGGCAAGAAGCAAATGAAGTCCCCGAATATTACATTCTGAATCAGGAAGTTGTTCTGTCTGTTCCAAAGGTGCAGGCGCAATCTCAAATGGAAGCTCTATGACAAATGTAGAGCCAACTCCCTCTTTGCTGGTGATAGAAATATTTCCGCCCATTTTGTCAATTAGCTTTTTCACTATTGCCATTCCAAGCCCCGTCCCCTGATAAATGCTTCGTGCATCATTTTTTTCCTGTGCAAATGGTTCAAATATATGATCAAGAAACTCCTGACTCATCCCTATTCCTGTATCTGATATTATCCAGCGGTAAGTACAGATACCATCCTTCTCTCCTGCGTCCTGCACGATAGTATTGATTTTTCCGCCCGGACGGTTATATTTAATACAATTTCCATAAACATTTAGAAAAATCTGCCGTAAATGAAGCGGACTTCCATATATATATGGATATGGTATAACTGATTTGTCACTCTCATACTCCCAGCGTATTCCGGTATCTATGGCTCTGTCTACAACGATAAGCACAATTTCCTTTGTCATATCCATTAAGCTTATCGGCTCGTGTGCAAGTTCTATCGTTCCATCTTCCAGTTTACTCATCTGAAGAACATCATTTATAAGAGAAAGAAGATGATTTGCAGAAATCTTCATTTTTTCATGGTTTGCCTTTATCAGCTCCATATCATCAAAATGTGCTTCATCAACCTCCAAAAGACCTATGATTCCATTGAGTGGTGTACGTATATCATGGCTCATACGGCGGAGAAATTCTGTTTTTGAACGGTTTGCGATCTCAGCAGTCCTCAATGCTTCTTCTAACTGTTTCTGACGCTGCATCTCCTCTTTTAAAATAGTATCAATAGGACGATAGCCTACAATAACTTTAAAACTGTGCTCATCTGCATAAAGACGCACCACTGTAGCCTCAAAATACTCCATACCGGCAGAGTTTGGTTTTGTCATATGACGATATACCAAACTTTCCTCATTTTTTAAATGCTCCATAAGATTATGTGCTTCAAATGTATCCAGATAATCCTGTGCAGTTTCCTTAATCAATATATGTTCATAGGCATAACGAATCCATTCCGAATAACTGTTTTTATTATGAAGTTTATTATAACCTTTGGCACTGTGCGAAAAATTTTTCTGTTTTATCGGTTCAAGATAATCATTCATAAGATCACAATAATAGGCCGCGGTATAGTTGATGCAAAGAGCATTAAACATCTGCTTCTCTTTTTTTGCATTGTTTAAAGCATTTTCAAGACTCTGCTGCTTTTCAGCAACTGCCGCAGAAACACTTACATCATTCCTCTTATCATACATCTTTTTTCTCCTCTTCTATTTCCTCAGGATATTTGAAATTTCTTATACCTGTCATCATGCGCATAACATCCCATGTATAATCAAGATGCATACATTCAGGTTCCCCATTTACTGCCCTCTCCATATCCTCAAGTTCATATACAAGTGCATCCGAATTTTCACCAGCAGTTATCTTTTCCGTTTCACCTGACTCAACATAATGTATCGTTGCCTCCCACGCTCTCGGATATTCCATTATCTCGATATATCCTTTCTCGCACGAAATCATTCCTCTTTTGGGCTGCTTTGAATGAAGTGAAAGCATGACTGATGCCATCTGACCTTCATCATTCATAAGCAGTAATCCCACCTGTTCATCAACACCTGTCGGAGCACTTTTTGTCTGTGACGCACGTTTACTTGGACATGACTCCATAAACCAGCGTATAAAAGAAAGAGCATAAACTCCGATGTCAAGCATTGCTCCTCCTGCAAGGTTTGGATTAAAGAAACGGTTGTTCATATCGTATTCCTTAAAACTTCCAAAATTCATCGTGATAAGATTTACTTTTCCGAGAACTCCTGAATTAAGCATTTCTTTTAATTTTTTGTAAATAGGCATATGGTATATCGTCATTGCCTCTGCAACGACAACTCCCTTTTGTTCTGCCAAATTGATTACCTGACTTAATTCACTTGTATTTAATGTTATGGATTTTTCCACAAGTATGTGCTTTCCATTGTTTATTGCTTTTTTCATAAATTCAAAATGAGTGTTGTGCGGCGTTGTAATATATATTACATCTACCTCCGGATCTGTAAAAACATCATTCATATCCTCATATACTTTATCAATATTGTATTTTTTTGCAAATTCAACTGCTTTCTGGTGCGTTCTGTTTGCAACCGAATATATACTTTTTCCGTTTTTTATTAAAGCCTGTGCCATCTCATTTGCGATCACTCCCGTACCTAAAACTGCCCATTTAATATCTTTCATAAATAACGACCTCCTTAGATGCTTATATCATTATAAAATATATTTTAGTGTCAAATCTGAATTTTATCAACCGAAATATAACTTATATTTAATCAACATCATAACCTATTTCTTCTATAAAATTGTTCACCTCCGTCGCCAGATATTCATCCCTCCACACGAGCAATATCTCCGTTGTAAGATCGGCATCTGAAATTTCATAAACACGCAGCTTATTATCCAGATCACTCATTGATTTTGGCAGTATTGCCACACCTATCCCTTTCTCAGCGATTGTCATTGCGGTTCTTGCATCTTCACATTCATAATATATATCACAAGTAAGTCCCGCGGCTTCAAATGTCGAAATCATATAATTTCTATAACGGTGTGACAAGATAAGATGCTCTCCAGAAAGTTCTTTCAAACTTATATACGGACAGTTTTTCCTGCAATAATACTCCTCTGACACCATTGCAACCAGTTTTTCCTTTATAAGCTGCTTCGTCGCACATCCGTTTAAAGTTATTGGTGTACGCAATGTAGTAATATCCACCACATGATTTTCTAACTGCTCTTTCAGATTAAATGTTGACCCTTCATGAATATCAAAATGAATTTCAGGATGTTTTTTTGAAAAACTCTCAATATATTCTGACATCATCGGAACAGTAGACGGTGTGATACCAATATGAATAGTTGCCGACTGGCTTGCCTTTAAAACCTCTCTCTTTGTAATATCAAGCATTTTTAATATACTTACCGCCCTCGCATACAAGACTTTTCCTGCTTCTGTGAGAGTTATCCTCTTCATTCCTCTGAAAAAAAGCTGTACCTGAAGCTCTTCCTCAAGCATTTTCATCTGATAACTGACAGGCGGCTGTGTCATGTTGAGGACTTTTGCCGCCCCGCTTACCGTGCCCTGTTCTACAACTGCACAAAAATATTCCAATTGTTTAGTTTCCATCTTTTGCCTTTCTTGAAGCCATATAAATTTTATTTAATATACACATAAAATCAATATTTTTAATATAGTTTAAATCATGTTATACTGAATTTCAATAAATAACCAAACGAAAGTGAAAGCTGCTTCTTGACTGAAAATTAAGAAGATAAAAATCCAAAAAATCGATAAATATTAAGAATTGACCGAGCTTAAAGCGAGGAATGTTTTTTGATTCAAAGTTAAGAAGATAACCGTATAAAAACAGTCCAAAAATAATAATCAAATCGAGGAACAATCATGAAACGCATAAATTTTGAAACCGGAACCGTAACAGGAAATATCTTAAGTGCTGCTCTCCCAATGCTTGTAGCACAGATTTTAAGTCTGCTGTATAACATAGTTGACCGCATTTATATAGGGCGTATCCCCGAAATCGGAACTGCTGCACTCGGAGCTGTCGGGCTTTGTTTTCCTTTGATAATGATAATCACAGCGTGCAGCAATCTTTTTGGAAGCGGCGGTGCTCCGATTTTTTCCATTAATCGCGGCATGGGTGATGATAAAAAGGCAAATACTATTTTAAATACATCTTTTACAATGGTCTGTGCAAGTGCAATACTCCTTATGATAATCGGCATTGTATTTTCAAAACCGCTTCTCGTTCTTTTTGGAGCATCTCAAAACGCACTGACTTACGCAAGACCTTATATTGTAATCTATCTGCTCGGAACTCTCCCTTCCATGATATCTACCGGTATGAATCCTTTTATCAATGCACAGGGATATTCTACAACGGGTATGTTCTCCGTGACCATCGGTGCAGTTGCAAATATTATACTCGACCCAATTTTTATTTTTCTGTTCGGACTCGGAGTAAACGGTGCTGCCATTGCCACCGTAATATCTCAGGTACTCTCTGCTGTTTTTGTTTTCTATTTTCTTCGCAAAAAAGCAGAGATAAAAGTAAGACTGCTACATAAAAACGAATTTTCTTCCTGCCTTTCCATTGCTAAAAATATCATAACTCTTGGCACAGCAGGATTTATTATGCAACTTACAAACAGTCTTGTTTCAATATGCTGCAATAATGTACTTTATGTTACAGGTGGTGATGTGTATATCTCGGTTATGACTATCGTTTCAAGTGTCCGCCAGATGGTTGAAACTCCTATCTATGCTATAACAGAGGGTTCTTCACCTATTATCAGCTACAATTATGGGGCAAGACGACCTGAACGCGTAAAAAAAGCCGGCATAGTAATGGCTGTCATGGCACTTATCTATACCGGCATAATGTGGAGCATTATCATACTTGCCCCGAAATATTTAATCATGATATTCAGTTCCGATACAACACTTATAAAAGATGTTGTACCTGCATTGAAACTTTATTTTGCTGCATTTATTTTTATGGATCTGCAATATATCGGTCAGACTGTTTTCAAATCACTTAACAAACGGAAACAGGCAATTTTCTTTTCACTTTTACGCAAAGTGTTTATCGTTGTACCGCTTACATACATACTTCCATACGTTTTCCACATGGGAACAGACGGTGTATTTATGGCAGAACCCATATCTAATGTAATAGGTGGAAGTATGTGTTTTATTACTATGCTGTTTACGGTGCTGCCGGAACTTAACAGGATGAAGGAGTGAACACCCTATTTTTTCTCATCCAGCAACATAACACCATCCGCCGGATTATGGTCTATCGCACCGACAATACGATGCGGAATATACGGTTCTTCCAGATATGAAATGTCCTCTGCTTCAAGCTTCACATCCAATGCCTTTGCCGCATCTTCGAGATGCGAAGCCTTTGTTGCTCCGATAATAGGTGAACTTACACCTTTCGCCCAGTGCCATGCCAATGCTATCTGCTGCATTTTTAATGTTCCGTCAATCTCTCTATGAATGGCTTCTGAAGAAAGTCTGCCCGGATTAAAATATACTTTTGATGCAATAACCACTTTGTCACGAGATATATTTTTCTTTAATGCCTGCCCCAGATATTCCTCACTTGTTCCCGCTGAATATCCGTTTGCCGTGTCAAAAAAGTTGATACCGAGTGAAAGTGCATCCTTTACCACTGTCTCGGTTTCTTCTGCATCAAGCGTCCAGTCATGCATAGTCCCTGCTTTTCCGAAACTCATACAACCGACACATACCTTTGATACTTCTATTTCCGTATTTCCAAGTTTTGTGTATTCCATATCCGTTTTCCCCGCTTTTCTAATATTTCAACATTCTTCTGACCGCATGAAAAGTCAAATCATACAAAGAACTATAAATATAATCTACGCCTGCTTTTTTCATCGCTTCTTTCTGCTTGTCTGTCACAACCGTATATGGAAAAATTCCAAACATAAACGGAA
>NZ_JAHLQE010000107.1 GCF_018918235.1 Eubacterium sp. MSJ-13 | reverse complement strand
TCTTCTTTTATAATTGATTCAAAACTCTGATTTCCTATCCCTACAACTCTTGCCATATACACCCTCCTGTATGCATTTTTAATCCTCACGCTAATCCTCATTTCTGAGTGACTTTCTTACAAAATAATTCCATGAAAGCTATTCGCTTCCGCTCAGAAATAATATAGCCAACATCAGGCTATGCTTAACTTGCAAAAAATAGTTTTATACAAAATCACGCAATATTCTATAACTGCATTTTAACATTGAAACATCTCAAAGTAAAGAAATATAAGTGCCAGAAGTTTTTTCAGTAACATCACTGGGTTTTCTGATAATATTTTGCCTGTGTTTTCCAAAGCTTTGCATAAAGACCTTCCTCGCCAATCAATTTTTCATGACTGCCTCTTTGTACTGCCTTTCCATCATCAATCACAAGAATATCATTGCAAAACTGACAGCTTGAAAGCCGATGCGATATATATACTGCTGTTTTTGTCCCGATAAGTTCATCAAATTTAGCATACACCTCGTATTCAGCAATAGGATCAAGTGCTGCTGTCGGCTCATCAAGTATGACAAATGGAGTATCGTGGTACAATGCTCTTGCAATCGCAAGTTTTTGTGCTTCACCACCTGATATATCAACTCCGGTTTTATCAAATTCCTTTGTAAGATATGTCTCATTTCCATACGGCATTCTTGCTGCCAGACTTGAAAGTCCTGCTTTTTTTACGGCATCATTTACTTGCTCCTCATCATATTCCTGTGATGCTGCAACTGCCTGACCCAGTGTAAATGCCGGTATCTGGAAGTCTTGAAATACTACACTGAACAGACTTAAGTATTCCTTATAGTCATATTTTTTTATATCTATTCCGTTTAAAAGTATCCTTCCCTCTGTTGGATCATACAAGCGGCACAACAGCTTGATAAATGTCGTTTTGCCTGAACCATTTCTCCCGACAACGGCAAGTCTTTCACCTATATTAAATCTGATAGAAAAATTCTCCAATATGTTTTTCTCACTGCCCGGATAATGAAATGATACATTTTCAAACTCAATCATAAATTTATCGTCATCACGCTTTTCCACCGGCAGTGTTCCCTCGTATTTTTTATTTTTTATATCCAGAAAATCAAGGTACTGTTTTACATATTTTGTATTCATTTTCAATACTGATACCTGCTGGTTCCATCTTTGAAAATGCCACAAAAAATTGGTAATGCATCCCGCATAAAGACATATACTTCCAACAGAAATTACACGCTTCAATGCCATAATGCCAAGCAAAAGATAGATCATTCCTGAGATTAATACATTTATTCCCTCTGCCCACTGGTTCATTCTTGCTTCAAGAATTGTCTGCCTGCTCAAAAGCTTTGATACTTTCTCAAAAATCTCATTAAGTGTTTCTGACAAAAGACTTTGCTGGTTAAACAGCCGCACTGTTTTTCCACATTCTTCTCTACCAATATATTCATCAACATAAAAATCATATTTTCTCGTATATGGAAGTCTTTCTTCTACACTTTTATTTATTTTAGCCTGTATCTTCTGTGTCATTCTCTGATTTACATACAAAAATATTATCAAAAATGCAACAAAAGATAAAACTATTAAAATCCCTTTCCACTCCTGTGTCTTATAAGCTGTAAGACATTTTACAAAAAGCTGTACTGTAATGATACCCGCAACGATAAGCTGAAGCAGACGCTCAACAAATGGTGTAGCTGTCCAGAAAAGCATATTAAGTCCACTGCCATGCTCACGAGCCATATTGTCAATATCGCGCCGTTTGTTTTGGATAGTTTCAGATTCCATATATTCATAATCCATTGACATAAGCTTTTTGTTTAATTCATGATTTGCATCCTCCCATATCATGGAGCCACCATAAAAATAAAATTTTACCACCACACACATTGCAAAATACAAAATCCCATTTCCAACTGTAAGTCCTAAAAAATCTCCTAATATACGCTCTCTTTCAACCCTTAAAACAAGGTCATCAATAAGGCGCGAAGCAAAAAACAACCCCCAGTAATTATACATTACATCAAATACAACAAACAATATAACAAAAATCTTTGGAATAGAAAGTGATGAATACACCAATTTCAATCCACGCAGATTTGTTTTTATCATTTCTTTTTTAGACATATCTAATCCACCACCCTTTCCTGATAATATCTGCTCTGAAGAGAAAACATTTTTGCATATATTCCATTTTTTTCAAGCAGGCTTTTGTGTGTGCCCTCCTCAGCAATCTTTCCTCCATCAATCAAAATAATGCGGTCACAAAATCTTGTGCTTGACAATCTGTGCGATACAAAAAATGATGTTTTATTCTGCGTAAAGTATGCATATTTTTGATAAATATCACTTTCCGCTATCGCATCCAGTGCTGCTGTCGGCTCATCCAATATCAAAACTCCGCTGTCTCTGTACAATGCTCTCGCAAGCATCAGTTTCTGACGCTGTCCTCCTGAAAAATCTGTTGCCTCATCATTTAGTGATTTTTCCATCAAGGTATCATCCTTCCCTGGCAACTCGTTAATAACCTCACTCATTCCAGCTTTATCAAGACATTCCCATACCCTGTCATCAACTTTGCCATTTAAAGGTTTCATACTGATATTTTCCCTGACTGAAAGCGGCAGAAAATGGACATCCTGAAAAACACATGAAAACCACGCATATATTTCCTGTTGAGTCATTGTTTCCATATCTACTCCGTTTAGAAGAATTTTTCCCTTTGTCGGATGCAAAAGTCCGCAAATAAGCTTCATAAGAGTTGTCTTTCCGGCACCATTCAGCCCGACAACTGCTATTTTTTCTCCTGCATCTATCTTAAGGCTCATATCATCAATAATGTCATGCTCTGAAGAAGGATAGGCAAAGCTGACATGTTTAAGCTCTATCTGTGGTGCAGCTTTTTTAAGCTCAGCAGCTTCTACCGACATATCATCACCATATATAATAAATTCTTTATAACGACCAAATGCTGATACACTGTTTATAAGATGATGCAGATTAGTCATACCTGAGTTTCTCTGAAGCATAAAGCCTGATATCATTCCATTATAGAATATAACATCAGATATCGGCATCTCTCCTTTAAAAAATTTCCAGACTATCACTCCATAAAATAATACATACGATATCATTTCAGGCAAAGCAGTAACCCCTTCTCCAAACAGACGATATTCCATTTCTTTTGCTTTATAATCAAGTCTTTTCTTACGATATTTTTTAAAAAGTGCATCGAACCAATTCTCCATATTGTACATTCTTATATCTTTTGCCATCGAAAAATCCTCGGTGCGTCTGGTAATATAATCCATCTTCTGCCAGACCTCACCACCCTCTTTTGCCCATTTCTTTTCGTATGCTCCCGTAAGCTTTCCACTAAAAAAGCTCACCGCAAACAGCATTGCAAATATCAAAACAAGCCACCATTCAAGCCGGACAATAAATGCAATATAGACTATCAACATTATAAATGTTGAAAATAATTCAAAAATATCTTTCACAAAATACTTTAAATTTCCTGTGGAATCATCATCGCCAACCTTTCCACCAAACAGATCCTTTTTTACTACATTTCTAAGTTCAAGAAATTTCTTATCCTCCAGATAACTATAATCTACCATAAGTAATTTTTTCGCAAATCTGTTTTGCAGCCCTTTTGCAATAATCTGATTGCGGCTTGTAATCTGTCCACTGAAATGCCATCTGACAATAACACATATTAAAAGAATAAAAACTAAAGCACAAAGCTGAAGTATAAGCGTTGTCATTCTGGCATTTTCCTCAACTCCCTGCACTACCAGCTTAGGCATATAAAATGGCAGTATCTGCTGTAATGCTGCAAATGGCAATGCTGCTAAGCCATAAAGATACACTTTTTTATCCATACTCCATATAGTTCTGATACAATCCCAAAATGCAGAACAATAACTTGGCATGGCAGGATTTACACCTCTTTTTTTCTCTCCCATTTTTCTCATCCTTTCTCAAAATATTTGATAAACTATCATGAACTGCTTTTAGTATAATAAAAAATCATACCTCTTGTGCCTTTTTTACATAAGCGGTATGATTTTTAACTTAAGCGGTATTTTATTCTTATATTCTTCTGATACAAACAAGTCACTACACGAAATTTATTGTTCTACACAATAAAAGCGGTATTTTCTTAATACTGCTAAATATATGGCAGCATTATCTCAGTCGCAAATACTCCCGGTTCATTCTGACGATTGAGATATCCGTTTTTGTCATGAATGATCTTATCTATACGCTGTAAACCAAATCCATGCCCTTCACCCTTCATTGATAAATATTTTTTTGTCCGTTTTTTCTGATCTGTAGAATTGCTGACAGACATATAAAATTGTTTTTTAAATACACCTATATATACTCTGATAAATTTATTTTCTTTTGATGCAAGCTTCTCACATGCCTCTATTGCATTGTCCATAATATTTCCAAAAACAACGCAAAATTCCACATCCGTCATCGGTATTTCCTTTGGTATTTTTGCTGTTACATCAAGTTTTATGTCTTTCTTCTTTGCAAGAGATACCTTACTGTTTACGATAGCATCTGCCATGATATTTCCTGTTTTTATAACATGATCTATGCTCTCTAAATCCTCATTCATCTGTACAATATAATTCCTTGCATTTTCCCACTGTCTGTTTTCGACATAAATCTTAAGCACCTGCATATGATTTTTATAATCATGCCGCCATCCACGCATCTCACGATATGTATTGTCAATCTCCTCAAACTGACGCTCAAGAAGCTTGTTTTGATATTGCTCCATTTCACGCACCATATATCCCGGCAGCCATATTTTCAAAATGCTGAAAGATAATAATGCAATAAAAATGCATATTGAAACTATTGCTATTATAAGTTCCATAATAATCCTCTAATCTTCCTGTTTTCTATTGTAATCAATAAATTTCTGATTGACCTGCTTATACATTCTCCTGCTCACCGGAACATTTTTTTCAAAGCTGCGGCACTCCTCTACCATATACAGCTTATCTTTTTCTATACGCCATATATAACGGAGATTTATTGCAATTCCACGATAACAGCTTACAAAATCCTGCTCCGAAAGCTCACTTAAGGCTTCCTTTAATGAACCTGTTTTAAAAAATTCCCCCTGCCTTGTCACATATTTCATATCATGACCAAATACTTCTATATAATATATATCCTTTTGTAAAACTTTAACAACACCCATATCTCCTGTCAATATCACATATGCTTCCTGCTGTGCTGCATTGCGGTAAACTCTCTCAAGACATTCAAAAATCTTTTTTTCCTGCACCGGCTTTATCAGATAATGAAGTGCCTCCACCTCATAACCCTCAAGAATATATTCCCTCTCGCCTGTCACAAATATAATAGGCATATCATCGCCAAGCCTGCGAAGATGCTTAGCCAAAGATACCCCATTTTCTCCAGGCATTCTTATATCAAGAAACAGTACATCAAAACTATGATCCTCTCTCGCAAAAAGAAATCTGGCAGCATCTTCAAAAATGCTGACCTCGCCTTCTATGCCTTTATCAGCATACCACTTGTATATCATGTCAGAAAGCCACTGAGCCTCTTCCAAAACATCTTCACATACTGCTGCCCTCATCTTCTCTGGTTCCATCGGATTTTCACCTCTGTTTAATTTTATATTTGTTTTCTACCTTCATATAAGCTAACATGATTGCAATTATCAAAATCACAACTCCTGCCATAACAGCCAAAAATACCGGACTGTTCTGCTCAAAAAACAGGAACGGCAGACCAAGTAATTCAAATACTATGGCAAAAACAATCCATATGGTAGATACTGCGTTATTATACGCTCTCATATCTGTAACCTCAAGCTCTTTAACATTAGACCATGGTTTAGCATTAGACCAAAAGCCGACAGGTTTTTCTGACTTTCTGTCTACTATACCAATAATCAAAAACAAAACCGCACACATACTCCACACAATAAAAGCAATAATCATTTTTTTCAACCTCCTTTATTTTGTATAAAAAATCATTCTCCATATTTTATCTTAGGCAGATTCCACTCAAAATGAGCCGCCAGAACACGCACCACCACGACAAGCACCGAACATCCGACTATCGCAGTGTTCCTTCCTATATAATTGTCAATCACTATGTAAGCACCTGCTCCTGCTGCCGATGCAACCGCATATATATGTTTCTTAAATATATACGGTATCATCCCACTCATTATGTCACGCAGAACGCCACCGCCTACTCCTGTTATAACTCCGACAAATATAAGCAGAAACGCATTTGTGTTGTAATCACTGACAGTCTTTTTAGCCACATCTATTCCTATGACTGTAAATGCTCCAAGCCCCACAGCATCTGAAAGCATCAGCACATTTTCATATAGTGCAACAAACCCTGCACTCTGCTCTTTTATGTGCTCCGATGCTTTTATTAGCATAAATCCAAATACGATACATGAGATTATTGCAGCTATACAGACATCTCTCGGATCTTTAAATGCTGACGGCGGTGTATTGCCTAGCAGAACATCCCTAGTTATACCGCCACCTACCGCGGTCACGATTCCAAGCACACATACTCCGAGCAGATCCATCTTCTTTTTTATCGCAGTCATAGCACCTGATATCGCAAATGCAACAACTCCTATTATATCTAAAATATCTATCAGATCATTCATTTTTAATCTCTACTTTCCATAAATGTCCTGTATCACTAGTTGCTAAAATGGCTATCTGCCATCTATCAACACCTCTTTACCTCTGAACGCAAAACCATAGTGATGGATATTTTCTTTTTTCACTCCTCTTTTTATAAGCTCCTCATCATAATCCTTATCCTCTATCTGTTTTAATGCCGCCTGTACAGTTTCTTCAAGTGATTTTTCTTTTCTGGAATTTATCACCTTAAACTCTATTACAATTCCTGGATATTTATCGACTTGTTTATCTTTTGGTTCAAGCATGATATCATAGCGTCCATATCCACTTTCACGATTTGAGGTTATGATATAATTGTCTGATTGATCGACCATAAGTCCCAATACAAAACCATGGAAAAAATTTTCCGGTGCTTTTTTTGCCGATGTTTCCTTTCCAGAGTCAAATGAACTGAATGTTTTTAAAGCTACATCATTCATATAATCATTCATGCTTTCTATATCTCCACCTATAAGTGCTTTTACAAACTCATTTGTTTCCATCTTCGCAGGACTAAACCACCTAAACACCATATTTTCAAACATAAGATGTATTTCAAAGTTTGTAAGTGCAAGTTTATACATGGCTGCCTTTCTACGCTCTCCGGTAAGTTCATCAGACGATATCACTTTAAGATAACCACTCGCAAGCATAAGACTCCATACTGCGTCATCTGAATAATCAAGTTCTGAAAATACCACTTGCTCATCTACCGGAACATCTATTGTCCCACCTTTAAGAAGTGTCTCCATCATCATTTTTATATAAGAACTGCCCTTTTGTACAAAAGTGTTTATCAGTCCATTGGAACTTGAATCCGCCCAATAAGTTTTATATTTATTCTCGTCAAGAAAATTGATTATTGACCATGGATTATAAATATCCTTTCTCTTACCAAATATAAATCCGTCATACCACAGTTTCACTTTCTCTTTTTCACTAGAAAGCCCCTGTTCATCAAGTGCCGCAAACACCTCATCCTCTGTAAAACCAAAGCACTTTGAATATTCTTCACTTGTGACTGTTATAACTTTCAAATTATTCAGATCAGAAAAAATGCTCTCCTTCGAAACTCTTGTAATACCTGTCATTATCGCTCTTTCAAGATACGGATTGGTTTTAAAAGTAGAATTAAAAAAGCTCCTTGTAAATACCACAAGTTTCTCCCAATACCCATTTATATAAGCCTCCTGCATCGGTGTGTCATATTCGTCCAAAAGAATTATAACATTTTTTTTATAATAACGACTGAGATAATTTGACATATTCTTTAGTAAGTCCTGTGCCATAACATCACTCATATCATAACTTATATTATTTATATTTTTCTTTTCTATTTCCGTTAATCCATCCCAATCTCTTAAAAAATCGAACTGCTGGCATGTATCACATATTATTCTCTTAATCTTTTCAACAGCATCATTATAATTATCTTGTTTTATCTCAGCAAAACTCAAAAATATCACAGGATATGTTCCCTGAATTTCACGATACTCTTCATGTTTCCAAATATCAAGTCCCTCAAATAACTCTCCCCTACCTGCATACTTATTTGAGAAAAAGCAATTTATCATGCTCATATTTAATGTTTTTCCAAAACGGCGTGGACGCGTTATAAGTGTAACTATATCCTCCTTATCCCACCACTGTTTTATAAATAATGTTTTGTCTACATAAAAACAATTTTTCGTGCGAATTGATTCAAAATCCTGATTTCCTATACTTACAGTCCTTGCCATATACTCCCTCCTGTTTTGCCTTTTAAGCAGATTCCCCTCATTTATTTATAACAATATCTTAACATTGGAATATATTAATGTAAAGTAACATAAATCTATTAGCAACAGCTTTCTTTTTTAAACACATGCACAATTTTATGATATAGTACAAAATCCCCCATATCATAAAAAAGGGCAAAACCAGCGTTTTTCCCTCCAAGAATTGCTTCGCAATTCTCGTTGGTTTTCCACTATGTTACGAGCATTTTCC
>NZ_JAHLQE010000011.1 GCF_018918235.1 Eubacterium sp. MSJ-13 | reverse complement strand
CGACTGCTGCAATAGCGTAAAAAATCTTCCCGATGACCTCAGACCTACTGAATCACTTTAACATGGCTTTGGTACTGCTAATATATATAGAACTGTCAAAAAAAATTTTGGTACTACCGCAACAGAATTAACCGAAGATACTTACACCACCGCCATTGTAATTCCTATAATAGATGAGAAAAAACGCCTCCACCCACCCAAAAAGCACTAAAGTCCACTTTTCACTTCCACCACATTTTCCTTGAGTTTTTTCATCGAAAATGCAATACCGCTTCCCTTAACTGCCTTAAAATAAGCCTTATGTTTGTCTGTTTTTTTACACAAAATGCAAGATTATTGTAAGTTTTGCGTATGAATTTCTTAAAACAAAATTTTTCCCTATAAGCTAAAATGTAACCATACAAGGGAGGGAACGTATTATGAACGCAAAAAGGTACAAAAAAAGAAAAAGAAGATTTCAAAAATTAACACTAACAATACTTTTATTTTTAACAGTATTCTGGGCAGCACCAAAAATCATAAGCACCGCATCCGGCATCATTTATAATATTCTCGATACGGATAATGATTCTTCTGCCAGATACCAAGCCGCAACACCTGCCAAACTAAACAAAGATGAAGTAAAAAGTAAACTTTGCACATTATCACAGAAATATCCTGAATTTAAAAACATATACAAAAATATAAACATTTACCCTGAAAGCCTCCTTGCATCGCTATGCAACACACCGGAAATGATAGACTTTGTCAAAGGATATCCAGATTCTGCAAATACCGCATATGGAAACATAACCAAAAAAGAACTTTCAGAGGGCATCCCACTTCTTATTCAGTGGGATAAACGCTGGGGATATACATCATATGGAAATTCTGACATAGGAATATCAGGCTGTGCCCCAACATGTCTTTCGATGGTAATATCAGGACTTACAGGCAACAAAACAATAACACCATATAAAATCGCAAAATTTGCAGAAAAAAATAAATATTATATAGAGGGAACTGGCACTTCATGGAGTATCATGACTGATGGAGCATCCTCATTCGGCATAACAGGAACAGAAATCCCCCTAAGCAAAGACAGTATATTTTCACATCTCAACAACAATGAACCTGTCATATGCAGCATGCGGCCCGGAGATTTTACAACAGCAGGACACTTTATTGTACTTACCAAAACAGAAAACGGACAGATAAAAGTAAACGATCCAAACAGCCGCTCACGCAGCAGACTTTGGAGTTATGAGACACTTGAAAAACAAATAAAAAACTTATGGGCATTCAGCAAAAGCTGATGCCCATAAATTTTTATGCTTGATTATTATTATTCATTAATTACATCAATAAGCTGCTTGTATAAATTATTACTGATATGTCAGATACAAACACTTTTATTATGGTCTTCTGTCTATTGTACCTATTTATATCGGTAAAAATAACATTATAACAGCGACGACTCCAGGTGTTAATACTTCAAGAGGTTTAGGTAAAATTGCATTTACACAGTTAGTTAATAATTCCTCCACACTGTCCGAGATTTCAACATAAGCATCTATAACAGACAATATAGCATCAGCAGTCAAAATTTGTCTTACAGGTTTAGGCAATTTTTTAATAATTTTAGGCCATTTTTCTTTAAGAAACTTTTTTATAACTTTTACTGCCGCACTTAATTTTCCTTTTTCAGTAGTTCCAATGTCTTCAAGCATTTCCTTCTTTTCTGATTCGATTTGTTCTAAATCTGATGTTGATAAAATTTGATTAATTTCTTTATAGTCTTTACAAAGTTGTTCAACATACTTTTTATCAATCCCATCTTCAAACATTTTTTCACTATTAATGATAAACTGATTATTTTCAAAAGTAATATAATTTTTGATTATCGTACCTTCTTCCAAATTTGCATCGTAATCATTCTCATGTGCACTGGTCTTTGTTCCTGTTGCAAAAGAACAAAGTACCATACAAAATATTAATACTAATGCAATTTGTTTTTTTAATTTGTTCATAATTATTCATCCTTTCCCTAATGAGTTAATTTATAGATTATAAATCTGATATAGCAGAA
This sequence comes from Eubacterium sp. MSJ-13, assembly GCF_018918235.1. Classification (GTDB taxonomy): domain Bacteria; phylum Bacillota; class Clostridia; order Lachnospirales; family Lachnospiraceae; genus Butyribacter. The sequence goes on along the minus strand of NZ_JAHLQE010000011.1, from coordinate 1,863 downwards.
AACCATATTTAATTTTTTATTTCATAGTATATCATACAAAAAAGTTCAACAAATAATGAAACAGTAAAAGGTATCATAATACCTGTACCAACGGAAACTATAAGTATATTATCTCCAACTTTTCCAACAATCAACAATATGAGCATCAAAATCCAACTTATTATTTGCGTTATTTGTAATGATTTTCCTTTCGATTTTACTGAAATAAATTGGTTGCGTTCATCCAATTTATCAGTTTTGTCTTCTAATGACATAGCTTTAGATATACTCCTCTGAAGCAGTCCAATACCTATAAACAAAACCAATGACGAAAGAATCAATTTTTTAATATTAAAACTTGTTATAAAAATGGTAAATAATAATACCAGTCCTAGAATCGTGCAAAAAAAGCCTTCTACAAAAGAACTTTTATTATATATCTTCATATTGTTTATCCTCCATTTCTTTATTTTCTTTCAAACAACATAATTCCTCAACACTAACATTAAATACTTGTGCAATGCGATAAGCCAACATAAGAGAAGGATTATATTGTTCTTTTTCAATAGAAATAATTGTTCTTGAAGAAACATGAACCATATCTGCTAATTGTTGCTGTGTAAGTTTAGATACAGTTCTCAATTTTTTTACTTTATTTTTCATAATATACCTCATATCTTCAAATATGAAGGTCACTTCACATGAAGTTTACTTCATATTACTACTAAGACTTATCAATGTCAATATTTTTTTAATCTACTTTATTTCTTTGGAAAGTCATCTAAATTTTAAAGTTATTGTATCACAAATATAAAGGTTAAAAAAACTGTTTACAAAAAACAAATAAAAAACTTATGGGCATTCAGCAAAAGCTGATGCCCATATTATCTCACTTCTTCAATATCTCCACAAAATACATTTTCACACCCGAAGGCACAATTCTTAAAATATTGTTTATAACTCCCGGCACTATCACGCCTTTATTTTTCATAAGACCATCAACTGCAATTTTCGCTGTTTTTTCTGCTGACATCGCCCATATCGGTGTCTTCTGTCCTGCTTTTTCAAAAAACTTTGTTCTGGTCGTTCCGGGACAAAGTGTACTTACAACTACACCCCTCTTTGCTGCCTCCTGTCTTATTGCCCTGCTGTAGCTGTACACAAAAGACTTGCCTGCAAAATATGTCGAAGTGTATGGTCCCGGCTGAAAAGCGCCTGTCGAAGCCACATTAAGAATCTTTCCCCTGCCGTTTTCATACATGTCACGAAGAAACAGTTTACAAAGACAAACCACAGCTGTGACATTCAACTGTATCATCCTTTTATCATCTCTAATCCGTATACTTTCTGTCCCCCCCATCAAGCCAAAGCCTGCATTATTTACAAGAATTTCAATATCAACGCCAATAGACTTGGCTTTATGATACAGCTTTTGTGCCCCGTCAGGAACACTTAGATCCTGTTCGATTGTAATTATATATCTTGTATTGTTCACGATCTTTGACTTCTTAACTTCAAGTTTTCTTTTTGCAATAGCAAGATTTTTTCTGCTTGAAGAAGCAATTATAACCCCGTAACCTCTTTCAAGAAATTCACCTGCCATAGCAAATCCTATTCCACTTGTGCCACCTGTGATAAGTGCGTATTTCATAATATATGTCTCCATTTTCATTTTAATTATTAATATCAGCATTTGTAATTACATTACTAATGTTATCACAGGTGGCATTATAGTCAACTATTATATTTCTAATATTAATATTTATACTGCCATCTCATAATAAAATTACCGATAAGATCATAATGTTTCCCCCCAGTCTATTCTCGGTAGTGTCAAAAAACTACCCCTTTTTTTACTCTAAAACCTTTATTTTCGGAGGTTTG
>NZ_JAHLQE010000003.1 GCF_018918235.1 Eubacterium sp. MSJ-13 | reverse complement strand
ACTACGATTTAATGGATAATCGCAGTGCCTATGTGAATAAGCTTCAGGGTGAATTACGTATGGCGTTTCCACAGTATCTTGGCATCTTTTCCAAGGTCACAATCAATACTTCTCTTACATTGTTGGAAACTTATACCTCTCCATCAGCTTTTCTTGAAGCTGACAAACAAGAGATTATTGATATAATAAAAGCAACTGCTCGCTTTGGAACTACATATGCTCAAAATAAGTATAATGCCATTGTTCAAGCAGCAAATGAAGCAAATCAGTTTGGCTACATCATAGAAAGCAACATCAAACGTATTCGACTTTATATCAGCTTAATACGTAAATATGATGAAGAAATCAACGGTATTCTTAAATCCCTGCACGAACTTGTTGATGCAAATAAAGATACTGACTTTGTTAAGCAGATTCATATAATTGAAACGTTCAAAGGTGCTGGTTTCTTATCTGCTGTATCCATCATGGGAGAGATTGGTGACTTTTCTGCATTTTCAAAGCCGAAACAACTTTTCGCTTATTTTGGACTTGATCCGGCAGTAAAACAATCTGGTAAATTTGAAGGCACCAAGGTTCAAATGTCTAAGCGTGGTTCTGCTATAGCCAGACGTGTGATTCACACATTAACCTTACAAAGTGTCAGTATCTCCCGTAATGGAGAACCCAAAAATCCAGTCCTTCGTGAGTATTATCTCAAGAAATGCGATTCAAAGCCAAAGCTCGTAGCAATGGGTGCTGTTTCACATAAAGTATGCAACATGATATTTGCAATACTCAGAGACAACAAACCATTTGAAATCATTACTCCACAGGAGCATGTTAAACAATACAATGCTGCTAAATGCGACATAGTTGCATAAAATACTGTAAATCCAACGAGTCAATATCTTTTAAAAAAGATATTTTCACCAAGGGGGAAGTACACCCTCTTTTAGTCAGAAAATAAAATAAACTTTTTTCTTATTTAACTATTGACATTTATTAGCTGGACTTTAACAGCTATTGCAATCCTTAATTCATCTAAGCATACCCCATGTTTTCTTGTTGAATATTCAGATAAACAAGCTAATACCACATCACTTGATTTTATACCCTCATATATTTTTTCTCTCCAATTATCATCAAAATCTATGCTTTCTTTATCATACCATACATCATAATTCAATTTATTTTTTAAATAATTATATATTTTTTTACAAATGCCTATCTCAGGATTTCCATAACTAATAAATACCTTTATCTTTTTGTCCAATATCTTTTCTCCTAATTTAATTTCAACCCATATATACTTTAAATATTTTTTAATAACTTTCTTAATTTAATAGCAATTAAATTAAGAATTTCAAAATGATTTTTTAAAAACTTAGTTATTCTTCCATTAATTTCCAAAAGATAGCACAATGTGACTATAATTACAAACAAAAATATAGTTGTATCACATATTACTGCTAAATAACTTCCATTTTTCTCTCTCCATTCTTTTATAATTCTCGCAAAATTTATACTTATAAATACAACCGGTATAAACATTTTATAAAACAAATCAATTATATTCAAAACAATGGGATAATCATTTTGATAATCATCTCCTTCTCTATCAAAAAACTTTTTACATACCTCTGAACTAAGTTTTTTCTCAATCCGTTTTATATACAAATAAGTTTTTTCTATATAAATAACTTCTTGAACATATCTAATCGTAACATATGCAACTGCAATCCATAATAAGGTCTCAATAATTATATTATTCTCAGGCAATATCATATTAAATTCCTTATCAACATTTTTCTCAATAATTTCAAGTGCAATTTTACAATTTACTAAAATCAAAAATGATATAGTTTCCAATATACATAAAATAATAAAATTTTTATTTCTACTTTTCTGTGCATTTTTGCATAAACTAACTGTTTCCTTGTAATGATCATATATTAAATCAATTTTATCCATACTCCTTAATCACTTCTCCCTATATATTAAGTAAATGCTAAAATCTGCTGTTAGATCACTTTCAAATGTAGGATTTAAAGAATTATTCATTAATGCGCTATCCACCAAAACATTTTAAGCAGACTTAACATCTCACTTTCAGTAATTCACCTTTACCATGTATTCTAAATTCACCACAATCAGCTGGTATAAAAATACAGTCCCCTTTAAAAAAACTTAAAGAAAAATTATCACACCCAAACATAACACCACAGCCATCTATACATAATAAAACTTGAAATGACTCAATAATACTATTTATACTTGCCATTTTTCTGCACCTTTCTGTATTTAACAATATTCTTTGCACTTCAAAATATCTACATTTGCACAACAATTCTGTTGCATAACCGTTTCTAAATTGTATAACACTTAAATGCTGTCTTGGCAGAGCTGTTTCTGATAAATTTATTACTTCCAATGCTTTCTGTATATTAAGTTTTCTTTTTCTTCCATTAGCATCAATTCTATTATAATCATATAATCTATATGTAATATTCGAATTTTCTTGAATTTCTACAATTAAATTTCCTCTTCCAATCGCATGCACACAACCAGCCGGTATATAAAAAATATCTCCTTTATTTACATATACCCTTTGTAAATACTTTTCTATAGTTCCGTTGCTTATACTATTTTCAAGTTCATCTTTTTTTACATCATTATAGAATCCATATACTATACTGGAATTTTGTTCACAATCCAGTATATACCACATCTCATCTTTTCCTAACGACCCATTTTCCTTATTTTTAGCATATTCGTCATCAGGATGCACCTGAATAGATAAATCACTCTGTGCATCTATTATTTTTATCAAAACAGGTAGCTCACCTAATTTATTGTAAATATTTTTTCCCATAAATTCTGGATGTTTTTTTAATACATCTGTAAGTCTCATCCCATTATAATAACCGCCAAAAACTATACTATTGCCATCTTTATGCGTTGAACATTCCCATGTTTCCGCAACTTTATCCATATTTATTTTTTTACAAAATTCATCATTAAGTCTTGTTCCTCCCCAAATATAATTTTTTGCTGCTGGCTTTAGTAAAAAAGGATTATTTTTAACTAATTTTATCATTGATTCTTGTCTCCATTTAATAATTAAGCAAAAACTATTCTTCCAATTTATATTTCTTCTTATCTGCTACGCTTATATCTTTTCCTAATTGAACCTCAATTATTTTTAACTCTGTCTCAGCTATAATCGTATGCCTGCATCCAGCCTCCATTGTAACAACATCTCCAGCCTTAACCACCTTCTTCATTCCATCAACAATTACTTTACCACACCCAGAAATTATATTCCAAATTTCATCACGTCTTTCATGACTATGATAATTCATTCTACTTCCAGCTTTTAAAACAATTTTAATTGTCATACTTTCGGAACTTACATCTATTACACAATACATTCCCCAAGATTTTTCCGCATACATAACGGGTCCTTCAAACTTATCCACATATGGTTTTATATAGCTTGATTGACCCTTATCAGACACAAGTATTCCATCAGGACTAGCAGATACAACTACATCTTTTAAACCCATACACAAAATTGGAACATCCAATTCATTTATAACATGAACATTATTACACTTCTGATTCATTACAACATTTCCAATAGAATTTTCATGCATAGCTTCTGTCAATGTATTCCATGTTCCTAAATCTTTCCATTCTCCTCCAAACCTCATTACAGCAATTTTTTCTTCCTTTTCAACTACTGCATAATCAAAGCTAATACTCTCAACTTGATTATATTTTATATATAAATCATTATAATCTTTGAAATCTAGTATTTCATGGCTTTTTTGTAGTATATATTTCAATTTAAACGCGAAAACCCCGCTATTCCATAAAGCACCGTCAGCTATATACTTTTCAGCAGCTTCCTTATCAGGTTTTTCTTTAAACATCGATACAGGACTAACATGTTCTTTATTTGCTGGAATAATATACCCATACTTTTCACTTGGATATGTTGGCTCTACTCCCATAAGTGTAAGATTCTGTTCCCCAGAATTAGCTATACCTGCAATCTCTTTCAATGACACAAAATATTCCTCATCAACATAAGGATCCACTGGACAAACAATAATTGATTCATCAAGGCTAACTTTTTTAACATATGCAAGATATGAAGCAGCCAAAGCAATCGCTGGAAACGTATCTTTTCTGCTTGGTTCAACACATATATTTACATCGTTACCAATTTGATTATGTATAGAAGACACCTGCATTTTAGAAGCAGTAATTGTAATCTCAGCATTTTTATCAACTGTTCTTATCTGACTATATATTTTTTGAAGCATTGACTGATATTTTCCATTTTCATCTCTAAAAAATTTAATAAACTGTTTTGATCTTATATCATTAGACAATGGCCATAGTCTTTTCCCTGAACCTCCTGATAATAAAATAATATTCATAATATTCTCCTTACAAAAGTTAATTCTTTTTTACTAATTCCAAGTCATGTTCAACCATTATCCTAACAAGTTTTTCAAATGATGTTTTTGTAGGATTCCAACCTAACTCTGTTTTTGCCTTTTCTGGATTCCCCAATAAATTTACCACATCAGTAGGTCTGTAAAACTCTTTTGAAACTTCAATTATTATTTTACCATCTTTTTTATTCACTCCTTTTTCATCCATACCATTTCCAATAAATTCTATTTCCATACCAGCATACCCAAACGCTAATCTGCAAAAATCACGAACTGAATGTTGTTCTCCCGTTGCAATTACATAATCGTCAGGTTTATCATTCTGTAATATAAGCCACATACACTCAACATAATCCTTTGCATATCCCCAATCCCTTAAGCTAGATAAATTTCCTAAATATAGCTTATCCTGTAAACCATTGGCTATTCTAGCCGCTGCAAGTGATATTTTCCTTGTTACAAAAGTTTCCCCTCTGCGTTCTGATTCATGATTAAATAGTATACCTGAACAACAAAACATATTATAAGCTTCTCTATATTCCTTTATAATCCAATATCCGTACTGCTTTGCTACAGCATAAGGACTATACGGATGAAATGGTGTATTTTCATCCTGTGGAACCTCTTCTACTTTTCCATATAACTCAGATGTTGAAGCCTGATAAATGCGGCACTTTGCTTCTAAACCACATATTCTTACGGCTTCTAATATTCTTAATACACCTGTCGCAACAACATCAGCTGTGTATTCTGGTACATCAAACGATACACCCACATGACTTTGTGCAGCAAGATTATAAATCTCGTCAGGTACTACGCTACTGATAATTTTAACTAAACTAATAGAATCAGTCAAATCACCATAATGAAGATAAAAGTTTTTATCATTTTCTATATGTGCTATTCGTTCTCTATACTCAACAGATGATCTTCTTATCACACCATGAACTTCATATCCCTTATCCAATAAAAATTCAGCCAAATAAGAACCATCTTGCCCAGTAATACCAGTAATTAACGCAACTTTTCCCATATTCTATAATTACCTCCAAACCACTCTTATTTTTTAATAAAAAATCAATAAAACACATGTGACTTAATAAAATCTTTAATATTTTCTATCACATAGTCTAGATCATCCTTATCCATTCCATGATGACAACCAATGTAGAACCCTTTTTCATCAATCATTTTAGCAATCGGATACTGTTCTTCAATGTTTCCAAATAATTCTTTATAAATTGGCTGATTTAACAACGGCAGCATTGGTCTGGTTTCAATATTCCTTTTTTCAAGATGCTCAACAAATTCCTGCCTACTTGCATTTAATCTCTCTTTAACTACAATAGGAAACATCATGTATGTGTGTTCTACATTATTAGGATGTTTTGGCAATTGTATGTAATCCTCAAACTCTTCTAGATTTTTTATTAAATATTCTGCATTTTCATGTCTTTTTTTCATAATTTCATCTTTACGTTCTAATTGAGCCAATCCCAACGCTCCCTCTATTTCTCCTACTCTATAACTATATCCCAATCTAACAAACATAAATCTTCTGTCTATTTCTGTTTGAAGTCTTTTCGGACAAACCTGATTTCCATCTGAAGCAACACATCTTTCACAAGTACACGCCCTACCATGTGCCACAAGAGAACGTAAAATCTCCATATACTCCCTATTATCTGTACACACAATACCACCAATTCCAGTAGTAATTGTATGAGCTACATATGTGCTAAAAGCCGCCATATCACCAAAACTACCTATTTTTTTCCCATTTACCTTTGCAAAATGAGCTTCCGCACAATCTTCTATTACTCGCAAATTGTATTTTTCCGCTATTTCCATAATACTTTCCATATCACAAGGCATTCCAAATGTATGAACCGGAATAATACATTTTGTATTTTTTGATATATTCTTTTCCAACTCCCTAGGATTCATATTATATGTTATAGGATCAACATCAACAAATTTAACTTTCAGCCCCATATGAATACATGCATTTGATGTTGCTATAAATGTTATAGCTGGTACTAGCACCTCTGTATTATGATCCCATTTTTCTGTTTCAATTAATGTCGCTAATGCCAATTGTAAAGCAGTAGTTCCACTATTACACATAACTCCATATTTCAAATCATGTTCATTAGCAAAGTTCTTTTCAAATTTTGAAACATATTTTCCTTGGGATAGTCTTTCATTCTCTAATGCATCTAAAACATATTTTTTTTCAATCTCCGAAACTGAAGCATGACCAACACCTATCTTTTTCATCCATTTATCCTCTCTATATCTTAATTATTATAATTTTCCAAATACCATTTATAAGTAATCTCAATTCCCCTTTCTAAACTTGTTTTAAATTTCCATCCCTGATTAGTTAATTTTGAAACATCCATAAGTTTCTGTGGCATTCCATCTGGCTTTGATGTATCAAAAACAATCTCACCTTCATATCCAATAATGTCACTTACTAATTTGGCTAAATTGGCTATTTTTATATCACTACCTGTTCCCACATTAAAAAATTCATTACCAGAATATGTTTTCATAAGATATAAACATGCATCCGCTAAATCATCTGAAAATAAAAATTCCCTTTTCGCATTTCCAGTTCCCCATAAAATAACTTTAGAATAACCATTTTTTTTTGCTTCATGAAATTTTCTAATAAGTGCTGGAACAACATGCGAACGCTTAGGATCAAAATTATCTCCTATACCATATAAATTACAAGGCATAACACTTATATAATCTGTATCGTATTGTCTATTATACATTTCACACAATTTCATTCCTGCAATTTTAGCTATTGCATATCCCTCATTTGTAGGTTCTAATTTACCATCAAGTAAAGATTCTTCTTTCATAGGCTGTGGTGCCAATCTCGGATATATACATGAAGAACCCAAAAATAATAATTTTTTAACTCCAAATTCATAGGCAGAATTAATAACATTATTTTGGATCATCAAATTATCATAAAGAAATGTCGCTGGTGATTCTATATTCGCCATAATGCCACCTACTTTAGCAGCAGCCAACAAAACATATTTCGGTCTTTCATAATAAAAAAAATCTCTAACATCTTGCTGATTTCTTAAATCTAATTCTGAAGAAGATCTAAAAATCAAATTTTTAAAACCATCCTGTTGAAACCTTCTACATAATGCACCTCCAACCATCCCCTTATGACCAGCAATATAAATTTTTTCATCCTTATTCACAACTAAACACCTCTTAAATTCAACTAAAATAATTCTTCAATAGAAATAACTTTATAATCTCCTTTATCCTCTATTTTTTTCTTTATATTTTCAAAAGCAAATGGTAATGTAACAATTATTGCATCTACTTTCTTTAATTTTTCAGATAAAGAAATTACTTTTCTTCCATTATACTCTTCACATGATTGATCAATAAGATCTTCACAATGAATTCCATTTTTTTCAAATTCGTCAACCAAAAGTTTTCCAACTTCACCTATGCCATAAATAGATACATTTTTAATTTCTAATTTATCACATATATCTCCAATTCCACCATTTAAATTTTTTCTGACCCATTTTAATAATAACTGATAATAAACTTTTAATTTTTCTTCTCTTTTACTTACAAAAATTTCTCCGCTTTCGTTAAAAAAACGAGTTCTATATAAATCAGGATGATATCCCCTTCCTTTTCTCTTCGCTTGTAATTTACTCTGTAAAAATATATTTCTTATAAAATTTTTATATTTTTTTTCTTCCAATTCACTTTTAATTTTCTGAGCATTAGTTTGCCAAGGCTGGCATACTACTGCTCTCCATAGTTCATCAGAAGAATCTAATTCCATTACTCTTCTTATTAAATCCTCAATTTTCGTATAATCATTACAATTAATAAATGCCTTTTCATTAAATTCCTCCTTTATGGATGGATCTCCCCAATAAATAGGAACTGTTCTAGCCTGTAAACAACATAAAAGTTTCTCTGTTACATTCCCTGAAAAGCAGCAATTTTCTGCTGCAATAGAAAATTTATACGGTAATCTGTCTATTACACTTTGCCTAGCCCATTTAGGTATATTTCTACTTGTTTTATTTCCCATATTGTTTAAATGCGGACCAAGAGAATCAACTTTTTTATATTCTGATAATTTATAAAATAACCCATCCCTCTCTTTTGGTGCATTAGGATTTGAATATATAAAATTACAAAATTTTTCTTTTTTATTTAATGAACTTTCTGCTTCACTAGCTAAGTCTTCAAATATTATATTTCTATATCTTAACAATGTTGGTATACGACAAATTCTGTCTCCATACTCCAAATGTCTATCAAAAACTATAGCATAATCAAATAAATTCATATCTGGAGATATACTCTCTCCAGTAGAAAATATAGTTATTACATCATCATTAAATAATTTTTTAAATTTTTGATAGTATTTATCTTGATAATAAATTACTTCTGTTGCTATAATATAATCTGGATTAACCTCATTCCATATAAAATTTATTTCATCTTCAAAACAAAAATCAAACATCCTTTTGACATCATTTTCATTTTTTATTTCCGGATGCAATACACATATATTTATCTCTTTCAAGCAAATCTCTCCTTATGTTTAAATACTTTTTATTACCAAAAAATATGTTATATTTCTGCCTAAATTCTATTCTATTTTTCAATATTCTCCTCTCTTTCCTATATTATTAAACTTTCTATGTCCGACTAAATTATCTATCTATTACGATTAGAGCCGAGAACCTATTAGGTCGAGTTGTTACAACTATATTACATCACAACAAACAGACATCAGTTCTTCCACCACGATTTGATACAGTTATTGTACCATATTTAAGAGTAAAAAGATAGCTGATATGCTTGATTTTTAGCTATTTTATTTACTTTTATCAAACGGTTTTATTGCTTTTGGCTGTTCTATTTCAAGTCCATCCATCAGCCACTCAAACTTCTTTCATGTGAGAACCTTTACTTCATCTTGGTTGCGTAGCCATTTATAACTGCCTAAACCTGTAAGCCGTATAATAAACTATGCCATTTTTTTTCGATACATTGATTTTATGCAGTCTTTTTTCTTCCACAAAATAGAAAAAGAGCATTTTCGTCAGAATGCATTTGCAGTTTTTCTTCTATTATTGAACATAATCTGTCAATCTGTTTTCTCATATCTGTTCTGCCGCAAACCATATAAATCTTATCCAGAGCGGATATGTCACCTAACATGATACCTCCTGCAATATATTTAAAAGCTTTACTAATGTCTGCTCATTAAATCCATCCTGCAATGTTATGTATGCGTTTTTGTTTTGAAATACTATTGATGTTCTGTTTCATAAGGTAAAGCAGTACTTTCTGCTGCTTGAGGTAATATATTTACACAAACAACCTCTTGTTTTTCAGTAGTCATATCTGTATTATTTTTTTTAATTATGTTAAGGCACCTCATAACAAGTCTGTTGTCTAAGTTTTTTGATCCACCAATAAAATGTACTTGGTGCAATATCATTATCAATTCACCATTGCTTGTCAGACAAACCACTTTTACGGAATTGCATGACAAGATCATAAATTTTATCCTCACTTTGTATAATGTTGTAGTAAACGGCTTCAAGATTGTTGGAGTGAATGTTTCCAATTTTTGAGACAATCTAATTATGACATAATATTTATTGATATGCTATCCGCAGGGATATTTTGCGCTTACATTTTAACTTTTCTTTTATTTAATAATTTCGCAAATAAAAAACACCAATAAGGAAAGATTTCTTTTTAAAATATCTTTCCTTATTGGTGTTATATAATTTTATTAAAATTATCTGCTCTGCTCTGCCATTATGTATTCCTTTGTATTTTGTCAAGTCTTATTTTTTTATTATTTCAAATTTCTATATATATGCATATAATATCGTTCCAAATCCTCCCAATCCAACATGTCTTATAAACATTTTATATTCAGGAACAAGTTTGTTTATATAAAATGGTATTTCATATAAATCTGTTGATTTATGATAAATACATATTGCTAATTTGGGTTTATATTTTAATATTGTTTTTCTTGCACCAATTAAAGCCTCTGTTTCTGCTCCTTCAATATCCATTTTAATAAAAGTAGCTTCTCTTCCATCCAAAACATCATCTATCGTTATTGTTGAAATCTTGTTATTATTGTCATTGTCAACTATTTTTCCGGAATAAAATTCATCTCCATCACAGAAAGAAAGTTCTGTTTCTGAGGACCATAATCCTTTTTCAAAAAATGAAACTCTATCATATTTAAACATATTTTTCTCAATTAACCTAGCTTTATCTTTTTGTGGTTCAAACGAATAAATATGTCTATATTTATTATGTGTCCAATTTACAAATTCCTCAATAGTATCACCTGTATATGCTCCACCATCAATAAAAATCTCACCTTCAGCACATGGATTCCAAAATTCATCACTAAAGTATTCACTCTTTTTCCATTCTGTAATATTTGTGTAGTCTATAATACCATTTCTTCTTTTATAAACAATTTCATCTAAAATTGACTTTGATTTATCATCATACAAAATTTCTTTTAGTTTATTCACAATATCAGGTGGAATCACTTCCGTATGATAATTTCTATGCTCACAATCCATCCAATACTCTGACCAATAATTTTTAATTCCCATTTCCTCTAATTGTAAGCTTATAGGTCCAACATATCTACTAGTAATCAGAACAACAATATCATCTAAATCATATTTTTCTAACTCCACTGGTAAAAAAATATTATAGACATCAAATAAACTTTTGTTTGTTTTTTTTTCATCATTGTCTATAATACCTTTTATATTCCAATTTGCATTATATTTTCTAATATTTTTTATTGTCTTTTTTGCTCCTTCCAATCCCCAAAGAAATACTATTTTACCATTTATTTCTTCGTTAAATTTTTTCCAAGAATCTTCTCTAAAATTTTTATATTTCATATTTTCCTCCTTTTCATGAAATCATCTAATTATAATTTAAATATTTTTTATTTTTCATAATGTATACATTTCTAGTACCCATATCAGCTTGATATTTACCTATCTTTTTATCTATTTCCCAGTTATCATCTAATAACTCTTCCAATTTATGATTAAATGAATATTTTTTCGATACCACTGTATCTAAAACTAAATATTTTACTCTATTATTTATAAAAAATTCCTTATAAATCTCTCTTAATTCTTCTGTCGGTATACCATGTATAAAATTAACTGTTATAAGACAGTCAATTTTTTTATGAAAAATTTTATCAAATGTTCCAACAAAAAATTTAGTTCTATGCGATAACAATCTTGCAGCACTTATAACCGATTCCGACACATCATATCCTACACATTTCTTACCATAAACATTTCTTACTATATCTCCTAAACCACATCCTATCTCCAAAACAGTTCGTATATCATCTTTTTTATTAATCGTATTTACTACATCAGACACATATTTTCTATCTTCTAATGGTATTAAATGCCACTCATCAAATTTATATATTTTGTATAATATTGTTTTTAATATTTTATTATCTTTAATCACGCTATTACCTCTTTGTATTCACTTTTCCATAAATCCTCTAATAATTTTTTTCGTACACCTTCTAATCCAACTGTAAGCCCCGGAACATATTTTGGCGGTACCGAAAAACCTTTCTTTCTTCTATATAATATCTCATCAGGCAAAACATTAGTATAAGCATCTTTTAATAATTGTTTAAGATTTCCATTCGTATTGCATTCTTCCTGACTTAAAGAAAATGCAAATTCCATTAACTCTCTACTTAAAAATGGAACTCTTGTTTCTAATGAAACTGCCATGCTAACTCTATCAACTTTAGTCAAAATATCTCCAGGTAAATATGTCTTAAAATCTAAATATCTCGCTCTCGTATATTTTGGTAACTCTGGTTTATAATATTTCTTTATCAGCCAATATTCATCATAATCTTTAGGTATATTAAACATTTTTTTTGTAAGTTCTCTCTCACAATCAGGTTTACATCCCATCAAACCAGCATAATAATCAAATTCACTTCTTAAATCTTTCTCCCAAGTTTCAGAAGAAATCAAACCATTTGCTAATAACAATTTAACAATTTTAGACACATTTTCTCTATTAAATATACTATTGGTACTATTCTTATCAAACTCATTATATCTACTATATCCACCAAATAGTTCATCTCCGCCATCACCGGTTAATACAACACTGACTTTATCAGTTGCTATTTTTGAAACTATATATGACGGAAAAGCTGATGTATCTGCATAAGGTTCATCATACCAATTTCTAAATTTTTTATACAGATTTTTAACAGACTCCCTAGTTAATATTCTTACATCAGCATTCAGATCTAGCTTATTTATAAGCATTTCTGCCCACTTTATTTCACTATAATTTTTTTCCTCAAATCCAATAGAAAAAGTTTGTATATCTTTTTTTATTTTTGCACTTTCATATGTAATAATACTTGAATCAATACCACCACTAAGAAAAGTTCCAACTGGCACATCAGCTACTAACTGTTCCCTTACGGACTTACCAACTAAATATCTAAATTCCTCTGTCAAACATTCTAAGGTTCTCCTTCTTTGCACAGATGTATTAACATGTAATTTCCAATATTTTTTAATTTTTACTATACGCCTTTCACATAAATCAAACTCTAAAAAACAAGCTGGCAATAATTTCTTTATATCTTTATACATACTTTTTGGTTCTGGAATATATCCATATGAAACATAGTCATACAATGCAGTTTCATCTATACGCAACTTTCTATCTTTAAAAACTTCAGTAATAGACTTTAGTTCTGATGCAAATATAAAAATTCCATCTTTAAAATAATAATATAAAGGTTTTATCCCAGCTCTATCTCTATATATTCTTACCTTTCTATCATTCTCATCATAAATTGCTATTGCAAACATTCCATCAATTTTATCTATAAATGAAGTACCATATTTTTTATATAATGCTAAAATAACCTCTGTATCAGATGTAGTTCTGAAATTGTATTCCTTTTCAAGTTTTTGTCTCAAATTTTTAAATCCATAAATTTCACCATTAAATACTATATGAATTGACTTATCTTCACTATCCATAGGCTGCATTGCTTTCTCAGATAAATCAATAATAGATAATCTTGCAAATGCCAGTATAAAATCATTATATTTATCTACTTTTATTCCATCAGGACCCCTATGCTCAACTTTTCTTATGCCACTATTATAATTTAAGGAAAAATCATTTCCACCTAAAATTCCACACATATAACCTCTTTTCTGCACACTACTATTTTTCACAATCTAAGTTGTTAGTACTAAAACAAAAATCATAAACTTTTATGCTATAATATTTATTTAATATATTTTCTTGCAAAATCACTTAATGATATTCCTATATATTTTTCTGAAATACTTTTAAATAAATTTTCCAAATTATCATACAATCTTTCTATATCCCTTGTATTTTTAAATGTTGGACTCCCCCCTGGCATTAATTCAGAAGAATGTAACATAAATTCCATATAATTACAATCCGATTTATAATTATCATCTATTAACCATAACAAATCTTTTAAATTTTTTCCATTTGGTCTCATCCAAATTTTCTCATTTTTAGAATTTTTTCTAATTGTCATAGGAACTTCAATAATGTTACATTTACCATAAAATATATTTTTATATTTTAACTTACAAACTTTATCTTTATATATACTCCATGATCTTCCATTTGAATATTTTGTATAACCAACATTATCTCTCCATGTTACTTTAGGTGTAATACTACAATCTACAAAAATTCCTAATTCTTCTAAACATTTTATAATATAATCATTTAGGTACCATCTTCCACCTCTGTGACTTGTAATCTCTGCTTGAAAAACTTTACATAAATGATCATATAAAAAACATAATTTATCCCTTATAATTTTTTTAGGATATTCCCCTAAATATGAATTATTTCCACCATTGGCAAATTTTAATGGATAATACGGTGGTGAATTCCACGCATGCATATGCATCCCAATCTCTAAACAACCATATTTATTCCCATATGTCGCCATTTCAATAAATGGTTGTGCATTTGACATCTCATAATTAGTCAAATATGTTGGTATAAAATTATATTTTTCACACAATTCCTGAAAGCGAACTATATATTCAGCATTCTTATTTGTAATACCTCTAATCTTTGCATCTGTATTTTTTACATTCCATAGATTATCACCCTCTGTATCTATAGTAATAATAAAATATTTTTTCATACCAATCAATCCTCTATTAATTCATCCCATTTCTTACCTATATTGCCTTTATCAAATCTACTAATATATTTCTTTGCACAATCACGATAATGCAATTGAATTTTCTTCCTACTCAAAAGTTTAATCATGGCATCCGCAAGTTTTTTTTCTTCCTCACACAATTCTGAATCACTACACTCTGAAATATCTGGAACCATTATTCCGTATTTCAGATATGATACTTTTTCCACCTTTTTGTTTATAAATCTCCCAGCTAAAATTTCTTTTGGAGCGCCTGGACAATCTACAGATATAACTGGAGTACCTATATACAAAGCTTCTAACATTCCATTCGGAAATCCCTCTGTTTTAGAAGTTAATATATATCCCTTACTCATCTTTAAATACGGATATACATTGTTTTTATGTCCTACAAAAGTAACATTTTCCTGTATACCTAATTTTTTTACTAAAACATTAAGTCTGTTCCTACACTCCCCGTCACCTACAAATAATAATTTTGCATCTGGTATAATCTTTACCGTCTCAGAAAATGCCTTAATAATATGCCATTGTCTCTTTACATAGTCTAACCTATTAACAGATATGAGTACATTATCACCATAATTCCATTCTATTTTTTCATTTAAAGATAAATCAATATAAGATAAATTCATTGGATTTTCTATAATTTCTATTTTTTTTCCTTTTATTTTCCAATTCTTTATCAAATCTTTTTTTGCATATTTAGACATTACAATTATATTATCTGCTTTATTATAGACCCAATGTAAAAATCTCGAATCATAGAAAATTTTTTCCCTAAATTCTTCTTTCCTTTCTGTTAAAATAGTACACACTCTTATAATTACTTTCTCTTTTCTCTTCGATAAAATATTAATACAGTTTGCTTCTTCCATAAAACTAATAGCTACATCTATATTATACTTTTTCTTCAATTTTCTTAACTCAATACTTCTTTCAAGGATTGAATTAAATTGTTTAACTTTACTATTTTCACTATTTGACGGAGATAAATAAACTATGTTGCCACTGTGCGGATATGCTGTTCTCCTATCGTATTTTTCTAAAAACAAATATACATTGTTGTTATTTGAAAAATATTGGGATAAAACACTTGCGACCCTTTCCGCTCCACCACCTGACAATGATGGAATAATTATTGCAATATTTCTTTTCATTAGCACCCTTCCTTAAAAATATTTCCACCTAATATATTATATATTTTCTAAATACCATTGAATAGCTGCATATATTCCCTTTTCAAAACTCCAATCTGGATCATATCCTAAATTTCTCTTTGCCTTAGTTATATCAGCATTACTATCTCTAATATCACCTTTTCTTTCTTCTCCAAATATAGGTTCTATTTTTTTTCCTAATGCCGATGAAATCACATTATAAACATCTATAAGATATTCCCTACCTCCAAAGGCAATATTATATGACTCACCTGCAAAATCAGATGATGCCTTACAAGCCTTCAAATTTGCTTCTATAACATTTTCCACATAAGTAAAGTCTCTACTTTGATAACCATCACCATTTATAGTAGGTCTCTCATTTTCTTTTAATAACTTAATAAACTTTGGTATTACCGCTGCATAAGCACCATTTGGATCCTGCCTTTTTCCAAAAACATTAAAATATCTCATGCCATAAGTATCTAAACCATATAATTTATTATATAAATATGCATAGCCCTCATCTGTTTTTTTTGTTAAGGCATATGGTGAAAGCACCTTTCCCTCATTTCCTTCTATTTTAGGCAATTCCATTGAATCACCATATACAGATGAACTAGATGCATAAACAAACTTTTTAACATTAGCCTGCCTTGCTGCTTCTAACATATTTAATGTTCCACGAATATTTACCTCTTCATAATATAAAGGCATTTCTATACTCCTTGGTACACTCCCCCATGCTGCTTGATGTAATACATATGTAACATTTTCACAAGCTCTCTTACAGGTTGTAAAGTCTGTAATATCACCTTCAATAAAATTATAATTTGGGTTGTTAATAAAAATATCTACATTTGCTTTTTTTCCTGTAGATAAGTTGTCTAAACACACAACCTTATTCCCTTTATCTAATATTGCCTCGCATAAATTTGACCCAATAAATCCAGCTCCGCCAGTAACTAAAAATACATCTTTTTTATCAAATACAACATTTGAATATCCCATTAGTCCCGCCTCTTTTCATTTTTTAATTACATATCAAAAACAATATCTTCTAAAGACAATATTTTACAATCTGCTAAAACACTCTTTATGTTTTCCTCTATTGAATCATATGCAAAAGTTGGCGTAACAATTATTGCATCCACGCCATCAACATCATTAAGTTTTTCTACACTTACAATAGGCAATTCATCAATACCGTAATATAATTTTTCAGCATTTTTATCTACAAAATATTTAACCTCAATGTCTGAAGGTTTCAATTCCTGGTATAATAACTCCCCTAAATTTCCCATTCCATAAATTGCAACTGTCTTTATATTTTGCTTTTCTAAATATTCTGATGATTTTTTGTCTTCTAATTTATTTGTCATCCACTGTGATAAAATTGTATAATATGAATTTAATCTTGTTATTTTACTATTATCCTGACTCTTGTTTTCTTTAGAAAAAAGTTTAAATTTTACTATTGAAGCTACTCCTACTGTTGTTGTAATTCCCGCTAATACAGCACCTATAATTTTTGATTTCTTCATCTTTATTTCCTCCAAATTAATTTTTAATTATTTTTATAAACGCCAATAAACATATTCTTCTTTTGAAAATATACTGTTGTCGAATATCCCTTTAACATCAATTATAACTTTTTTATTTTTCAAGTAATCTTTTTCTAATAAATTACCATATTCATTCTTAAAATTATCGTGACCTACAGCTATAACATAAACATTGTATTTTTCTGATTTAAACTTATTCAAAATATTAACATCATAAAGTCTCTTTGCTTCCTTACAATCAGCTACAGGATCATAAATATCTGGCATAATTCCATATTCCTGTAATTCTTTCACTATATCGTAAACTTTTGTATTTCTAGTATCTGGACAATTTTCTTTAAAAGTAAAACCTAAAATACAAACTTTCACTTTCTTTATATCTAAATCTGCCTTTATAATCTTTTTAATTGTTGTCTCTGCTATATATTTTCCCATACTATCATTAATTCTTCTTCCAGCCATTATTACCTCTGGATGATATCCTATTTGTTCAGCTTTATATGCCAAATAATACGGATCAACACCTATACAGTGACCACCTACAAGACCCGGATAGAATTTTAAAAAATTCCATTTTGTGCCGGCAGCTTCCAAAACTGACTTAGTATCAATATTCATCTTATCAAATATAATTGAAAGTTCATTCATAAATGCTATATTTATATCTCTTTGACTATTCTCAATTACTTTTGCAGCTTCAGCAACTTTAATGCTTTCAGCCTTATAAACTCCTGCTTTTGCCACAATCTGATATACATTTGCAATTTCTTCTAATGACTCCTCATCCATTCCAGATACGATTTTTACAATTGTATCAAGTCTATGTACTTTATCTCCCGGATTAATCCTTTCTGGTGAATAACCTACTTTAAAATCTTCCCCACACTTTAATCCTGATTCTCTTTCCAAAATTGGAACACAAATTTCTTCCGTCACGCCAGGATATACTGTAGATTCATAAACCACTATAGAACCCTTAACTAAATGTTTTCCTAATTCTTCACTAGCAGATATAACAGGACGCAAATCCGGGGTATGATCTTCTTTCACCGGTGTAGGTACCGCAACAATATGAAACATTGCTTTTTCCAAATTTACTGCTTTGTCGGTAAAATCTACCTTTGTTTTTTTTATAATCTCATCTCCCACTTCATTTGTAGGATCCACTCCATTTCTATACGACTCTATTTTTTCACTATTTTTATCATATCCTATAACATTTATTTCATTTGCAAACGCAACTGCAATTGGCATTCCAACATAACCTAATCCTATTAAAGATAGAGTCGCTTGTTTATTTACTAATTTATTATATAACTTACTCATACAAATCTCCTCATAAAAAATTATTTACCCTGATATATTTTTTCATGTGCATATCTTCTAAAATATTCATTATCCATAATGTTCAAATCAGTTACATCAAAGAAAAATTTATTTTTCCATGCAACATAATTAAAACTTAATTGATCTCTACGACTATACTCACATATCAATTTCCACCAATCATTCATTACATCAATCACATCATTCTCATTATGTTTTCTTACTATGAATCCTCCTGCTATAAGTTCATTATCATCTAAAAAACCTGTACTCATAATACTTTCAAGTTCCTCTTCTATAATATCCGGATTATCATAGTTTAATAGTGAACAAATTCTAGCCTCATCTTTTATAGACTTTCTTACCTGATGTAAAAAGCATATCATATTACTTTTTGTATGATATCTATTAACCAATTTTCTTAAGTCCCCTGTTATCTGCAATTGCCCATCTATCCAAATACTCCATTTATATTCAGGAAACAATTTATTTGGAAACAATTTGTATTTTTTAGCTGTTCTATTATAATCATTATTTTCTATTTTAATCTTTTTTATTTCCCATATATCAGACTTAATATCATCCCTATCTGTAAAACATATATACTTAAAATTATCATCAATATATTCTGGTTCTCTTAAGCAATCAAATCCACCTGTTATTGATGTGTAAACTATAACTTTTTCATTTAAATTTAAAGTGTCTTCTCTATAATCATTACTATTTATACCATTTTTCTCATAATATTTTTTATATCTTTCATGTATCTTTTCAAGTTCACGATAATGTCTATTTTTTATTTTCTCTTTTGGTATATTATAATTTGTGATCAAACCCTCAGAAATTTCCTTATAAAAATTACTAGCAATTATAATCGCATCATAATCAACATTAGGAATATCCCTAGGCGGAATTATTTTTTTTCCTAAAAATAATTCACCATGTTTCTGTTCATTATTATCAGAAAATGCTAATACCTCAAAGCACTGACTATCTAAGTCTGCTTTAACATAATGCTCACTAGCCCTCCCTGTTCCAAATATTATAACTTTTTCTTTCTTCATATAAATTTATCATCCTTCAAATAAAATATATCTCATACCGAATATATCCTTGCCACTCTGTTAGTCCTGCCATACTTTTCCTTTATAAACTCACTTATCTCACTTATAGAAAACAATGATGTAACTATGTATGTATCATTTCCTTTTTCCATCGCTTCATCAAGTCCCATAACCGGTATTCCTTCTTTTTTCGTTCCCCATATAGACTCTTTCCTGTCTATAAAGGCATTTACTTTTATATGGTAAAGACTACATATAAAATAAAACTGTCTTCCATTTTCACCTGCACCATAAAGCGAAACTTCTGTAACTCCGTCTGACTGAACTTTTTCTACTACTTCCTGCATGGCCTTCGCTATTTCATTACCTGCACCATTTTTCATGGCACGGCGTACATAATAGTATTCATCGCCAAGTGTTACAACACCTTTAGGCCAGACTATATTACTTCCCTTATATGTATAACTAACATTACATTTATCTACAAAATCCGTTCCTTTTTCTTCTAAAAGTCTTAGATTTTCTTCTGTTATGATCGTTTTCTTATACTCTGTCCCAAAATTTGTATCTGCTTCCATCTGTTTTATCAATCTTGCTTCTGAAAGCCTTGGCATATCTATAAGTCTGTGAAGCAACATCAAACTTTCCCGTCTGTTTTCAATAATCTTTTTAACTTCATCCGGTCGCTGTTTTCTAAATGCATGAAAAGCCTTTTGAAAATCGAGTGTTCCTTCAAATGATGCTCTCGTAACCTTTTCATTATTTACTGAAACAGATTTTACAGGTACTATCCTATCATTTTTTATCTCATAGCCTATCGTGCTTCCCTCTGTGACAGATATGAATTTTTCAAGAATGTCTGTTGTTCTGTGTATCGTTGAAACTAAATCTGTATTTTCTGCAAATGTGCTATAATACCCTTCAAAGTCCATTCCATCATAAATTTTGTCTCCTGTCAGGCCTATAGCAAGAAAATGTTTCATTTTATACGGGATATTCTCAATCTTTAGTGCCTGCTCCATCCACATCTGTATTCTTCCAAAGAAACCTATATCAATTGTTGCAATATTCTCCATATCGCCAATTTCCTGCTTCAAATATGCAACCAACAATTTTCTCTGATCTGATACATATTTCTCCATCTTTTCTATATTTTCTTTTTGTAAAAATACATTTATAAGATGTTCTTTTAGTGTAGTATCACTATAAGATATGGTATGTGAATCTTTCCAACGCAGATCACCATATTTCTCTAAAATTTCATGTTCTATACTCTCTGGCTCAAGTCCCATCAATCTTAACGACTCACTTACTGTAAGATTTCTGGCACCTATCATATTTTCTATTTCTTCCCTGTCTATTTTTTTAATAGAAGGTATATATGTTACTTTTCTTGATATATATATTGGTCTTACATCAAGTTCCATGTCTCTTGAAGCTGCTTCCTTTTCAAGTAGTTTCCCAAGGATGTATCCTTCTCTCATAAATGGATATATCCTTTTTATTTCTGACTTTTCAAGTCTGTCACATACATAACTTATATATGTTGTCAAAAATGGACCTACAATTGATGAACCTATTTCATATGCCTGTCTTTCCAGATCATCAGAATATTTCTGCATTCCATGATATGATACAACTTTTCTTAATGACAATATTTTCTTTTGCGGTATATCATGTCGTATCTTTTCATAATCATATATACTGTTCAACTTATCAGGTATTGCATCATAATGAACTGCTGAGATTCCTGCACTTAAAGGCTGTGTATAATCTGCATTTTTATTGTCACCTACATGCACTATATTTTTTTTGTCAACATCACCCAACCTTGAAAACAACACATCAAATAATTTACCATTTTGTTTTGAACATCTTTCTTCACATGAAATAATAATGTGTTCAAATATTGATGTATCTATGCCATTGACTTCTAATATATCTACAATATCTTTCTTTTTAAGATACATATCCGATAGTAAAACAAGTCTTTTTCCCTTTTCTGAAAGTTTCTTTGCAATTTCCCACATAAAGTCATTGCGATAGCATACTCTTTTTTCCGTTTCAACTTCAAGTCTTTCAAGTTTTTCTATATCAGAGACAATAAATTTAGGAAATTCAGCATATATTTCTGATAAAACAACTTCTCTATTAAATTCCTTCTTTTTGTTTCTCGCCCTTCGCTCCATCTCCATACGAAGCTTCATAAATTCTTTTTTTGATATATCAGTAAGCTTTATATCATCTGCCTGTTCCCATACCTGTTCAAATACATCTCTAGGATTAGCAACATTCCTAAGAAGTAATGTATCAAAAATATCAAAGCTTATTATATTATATTTTTCTAATTGTTCTAAAATCATCACATTACCTCTTTTCTTATCTTTATATTTTGTAAATAGCTATTACACTTTATTTTTTTGAAAATAAAAAAAGACAATCAATATCCTGACAGACATTGCAGTCTGTCCTACAAAACTCTAATTGATCATCTTTCTATCTATAGCCATATTGTTTCCTCCATGAATGTACTCTTATATCTTACAGCCTCCATGCTGTTTTTATCTTTAATACTTATATCGACACATTTTTTATTTTGTTTAGTATCTGCCAAATATTTCATATTTTCATACTTTTTAAGTCCTGAACTACTTTTTCCAAGCCATCCTCTACTTTTGTCAACGGTTTCCAACCAAGCCTTATAAGTTTTTCATCACTCAATATCTGATATTCTGACACCGAATATCCCTTTTTTTCTTCTTCCTCTGGTATTTGAATCACAAGCTTTGTTCCTGCCGTTTTTGTAAGTATCCGTGCCATCTGTCTTATCGTCACTTCTGATGCATGATTTCCTATGTTGTATACCTGCGACCTTTCTCCTTTTTGAAGTATCGTTATTATGGCATTTGCTGTGTCAACTACATAGCACATTGACCTTTTCTGATTTCCTGCACTTTTCATTACGATATTCTCACCATCAACTGCATTTCTTATAAATTGTGCAGCCACACGGCTGTCTTTTTCTGTCATGGTCTGTCCATATGTATGACATGGTCTGCATCTGACAACATCTACACCGTATTGTTCCGAATAACAGACGCACATATTCTCTGCTGCCCTCTTGCTTTCAGGATAGCACGAACGGCTTTTGTTAAAGTCAAGCCTTCCTATTTCTTCCTCTATATACGGCTCCGCTTTACCTGTATAACCATAAACCTCCCCTGTCGATACAAATAATATTCTGCTGTTGTTTTCTTTTGCATACTCGAGCATATTCATTGTACCTTCAAGATTAGCTTTTATTACGCTTACAGGATCTTTAACAAATGCCGCCGGATCTCCATAACTTGCCGCATGTATTATATAATCTGTTGCCGGATATGATTGTTTTTGACAAACATCTCCTTGTATGAGCGTTATACTTATATTTGCACTTGCATCTTTTCTTGTATTAATATCTGCACAATTGTCATATACATTTTTTTCTTTGTATAATTCTCGTGCTTTCTTTAAATCTCTTACAAGTACATATATTGAAATTCCTATATTATATATTTCGCCTGCCATATACAGCATATCAACAACAGCTCTTCCTATCATTCCAGTTGCACCTGTTACAAAAATTTTTTTTCCTTCAAATTCACTCCAGTTTACAGATGAAGCTGTTATTGCACTTTTCAGATCATTAATGTAATTTTTCATTTAACCACCATTTTTCTACTGTCATGAGTTTGGAGCAAAATACCTTTCGCCCCAGCATCATTATATTTTGATTACTTCAGCCATTCATCTTTCTTCGATACAAGAAGTGCCTTAAATATCTCAATATCGTCTGTCGTTGTAAGTTTGATATTTTTTTCTGAACCTGTTGAAAAGCATACTTTTTCTCCAAGTTCTATCATAAGTGTACAAGTAGCTATAGAATTGGTTATTCCACGCTTTGCAGCTTCCTCATGTGCCCACACAAGCTTTTCAAGGAAAAACGCCTGCGGTGTCTGTGTCCTTGCAAGCTTATCTCTATGTATTGTCTGCGTTGATGACTGTCTGTCATCAGATAAGAGCATGGCTTCTGCGCATGGTATAACTGTCACTGCAGAACCGTTTGTCAAGCACTTTGATATACAATCTGATATAATCTCCTGTGATACCATAGGTCTTATAGCATCATGTATAAGCACCATATCTTTCATAGAATATCTTTCCTTTATTGCCATTACACCATTTTTTATAGATTCCTGACCATTTTTACCACCTTGAACTACAAAACTCAGTTTTGTTATATTAAACTGTTTTGCATATGCCTTCAATATTTCCTGCCATCCATCAAGACATACTACACCTATAGCATCGATATTGGGATGCCTCTGAAATGCTTCTAATGTGTATACTATTACAGGCTTATCCTTTACATTTATAAATTGTTTTGGTATGTCCTGATTCATACGCTGGCCACTGCCACCTGCTATCAATAATGCTATATTCATACTAAACTCCATTCCGCCAACTTTATAATACGGCACAAATTTATCTATTTAATCAACAAACATTTTTCTAAGTTTTTTACATATTCTTTTACATGCAAAACCATCTGATCTTTCAAAAATCCTGTTTCTAAGCTCAAGCCTGCCCTCTTCATAATCATCATGTTCAAATGTATATTTGATGGTATCCATAAATTCCTGCATCGTATATGTCTTTTTTTCAGGCATATAATCATCATAATCAAAATAGCACTCTCTTGTATCCTTAGAATATTCTTCAAAATCATAAGGAAACAATACTGATGGTCTGTTTAACATAAGATAATCTGAATATATTGACGAATAATCTGTTGTAAGCATATCACAATATTTTAAAATTGTATATGTATCAACTTCTGGGTTTATATCCACTATATTTGAATAATTTATCTTTGCAAATTTATCTTTAAGTTTTGATTTTGGATGAAGTTTAGTATAAAACATATAACCATTCTCTTTCAAAAACTTATTAAACTTTTCCAAATCCATAACATCAAAAAATAATGTTTCAGATGCTCTAAATGTCGGCATATAATATATTATCTTTAACCCTTCATCATGATTTTTTTCTAATTGTGATATAAGAACTTTTTCTTCCTGTGATAAAATATTTTCTATCTTCTCATCATCAAACAATATATCATTTCTAGGATATCCATCTTTTATTATGTGTGGCAGATCAGTATTAAATGCTGATGTAAATATATCCGCCATCATATCAGATGTCGCCAAAGTATAATGATGTGGTTTCTCGTCTGACAGTCTTCTTGGGAATGTCTTGAATTTTTCCCAATTATTTTTAGGATGACGCACCTTGTCAAATTTATTATCATAGTTTGTCTTTTTATTTCCAGAACCATGCCACAGATTAAATTTAACAGCACCACCCGACAGCCAGAATGATATATCCTTTGAATAATTGTCAAAAATATAGATACCGGCTCTCAAGCACATGCATACTCCTTTAAAGGAGTGATAGTAATATGCCTCATACCCATTTTTATTTAAAAGCTTTACGATATCTTTATTGTGTGATATCCATATTGGTCTGATATCTTTCTCATGCTGTGCCGTATACAGGTATAAATATTTTGGATTATCAGCAAATCTTCTTCCAAAGGTACTGCCAAAAAGCCACATCTTCTTATCTTTTGGCACTAAAAAAGATAACCAATAGACTGGCAGCTCCAACAACTGTCCCCAATATTTCAGTCCATCAATTATCTTGCTAATCATTATCATTTCCGTTACTGAAAACTTATAAAAAGTTGTAAACTTTTATGTTTCATTCCTACTTCATTGAGTATGCTTTCGCACTATAAAACAGTTGCTACTGGCAGTTCCTTATACTCTCCATAGGCGTAAATTCCTGACTAACGCATCAGTACATATCTGTAATAACTGGAAAGTGTTATGCTACAGATTGTCTTAAAACATTCTCCCCATATCTTTTCAGATTTAA
>NZ_JAHLQE010000086.1 GCF_018918235.1 Eubacterium sp. MSJ-13 | reverse complement strand
CGACTGCTGCAATAGCGTAAAAAATCTTCCCGATGACCTCAGACCTACTGAATCACTTGAACATGGCTTTGGTACTGCTAATATATACAGAACTGTCAAAAAAAATTTTGGTACTACCGCAATAGAATCAACCGAAGATACTTACACCACCTCCATTGTAGTTCCTATAATAGATGAGAAAAAACGGCTTCACCCACCCAAAAAACATTAAAATACGCACCACCTCCACCTTTGACATTTTGATAGTCCAATGCTAGTATATATTTAACTTAACTGCCGCCGGAGGAATTTTTCATGAGTACAAATATAATGATAGTTGATGACGAAAAAGATATTGCTGACCTTGTTCAGATATATCTTGAAAATGATGGCTTTAATGTCTTTAAATTTTATAATGGCAAAGATGCCCTTGAATGTGCCATGCATAAAAAACTTGATCTTGCAATACTTGATGTCATGCTTCCTGATATCGACGGATTTTCACTGTGCAAACAAATACGCAAAGACTATTTCTTTCCTATTATCATGCTTACTGCCAAAATCGAAGATACAGACAAGATTACAGGTCTTACTCTCGGTGCTGACGACTATATCTGCAAGCCATTTAACCCCCTTGAACTTGCTGCTCGTGTAAAAACCCAGCTTCGCCGCTATACCCGATACAATAAAGCTCAAAATGAAAGTGAACATTCCACTTCTCCCGCAGCCCCTATTGAACATAATATAAGAGGATTAAATATTTCAAAGAGCAGTCACAGGGTATTTTTAAATAACAAAGAGATTTCCCTCACCCCGCTTGAATTTGATATCCTCTGGTATTTGTGCGAACACAAAGGAAATGTCGTGTCCTCTGAAGAACTTTTTGAAGCTGTCTGGAAAGAAAAATATATGGACAGCAACAATACCGTAATGACACATATTGCAAGGCTTCGCGAAAAAATGAATGAACCTGCAAGAAAACCAAAATATGTAAAAACCGTCTGGGGAGTTGGATATACTATCGAAAACTAAGAAGTAAAAAACTCAATTTTTCTAACTTAATACATGAAAATACAAAAATAAAAATACAACAAATTTAACAGAGGTGCAGTATGAAAAACAATGATCTCACAAAAAAACTTATCAGGCGTTATATGCTTACTGTAATCGGATTTATCGCACTTGTTTTCATTATATTTATCACCGCCGCCGCGATATGTTCCCGTAAAGTATGGTACCCTGAAGATCCTGAATATGTTCTTCTTAAATCCATAGACAATCATAAATGGTTTATTGGAGGTCTGCTTTGTTTTACAACATGGTTTATTGTTACATTATCTTTTCTTGTAAAGTGGACACGATATATCAATGAAATTCTGTATGCCTCCAAAAAACTCACAACACAGCCTGAACAATCAATAGTTCTTTCAGAAGATTTAAAATCCATTCAGGATAAACTTAATGCCGTAAGAGAAAATGCTGTTCATAACTCGCAGCTTGCCAAAGAAGCAGAACAGAGAAAAAACGACCTTATAGTTTACCTTGCACACGACCTAAAAACACCTCTCACAAGCGTTATCGGATATCTCACTCTGTTAAATGATGAACCTGATATTCCTAACCTGACACGCCAAAAATATACTTCTATAGCCCTTAATAAAGCCGAACGTCTCGAAGACCTCATCAATGAATTTTTTGATATCACACGCTTCAATCTCACAAATATCGAACTTGATATTGAAAAAGTCAATTTAAGTCGTATGCTTGAACAGATATGTAATGAATTTATCCCTATCTTATCAGAACATGCACTGAACTGGAATCTTCAGATTGAACCTGATATATATCTTATGTGCGATCCTGATAAACTGTCACGCGTATTTGATAATCTTATCCGTAATGCAGTAAATTACAGCTACCAAAACACTGAAATAACATGTACGCTCACAAAGCAGGATAATGAAATACATATCCTCTTTAAAAATCATGGAAAAACAATCTCTCCCGAAAAACTAAACAGGATATTTGAACAGTTTTTCAGACTCGACTCCTCAAGAGCCTCATCAACGGGCGGTGCCGGACTTGGACTTGCTATTGCAAAAGAAATTGTAGAACTTCATAGAGGAAAGATAAGTGCTGCAAGTGAAAACGAAAGCATTTCATTTGAAATTATTTTTAAGCAGTGAAAATAGAAAACCGTCGATGTTGCACCATCGGCGATTTTCGTTTTGAAGTCGAATTGTATGGACTTCTTGTATCTATTTTGTCTGGCGACATTATATCATATATAAAAGTTAAATCACTCCCCTTCCCCCAACATCATACTCACCGTTTCATGCCTTTTTTCATAATACGACACTCCCCTTAAAACATATGTAAATATCACCACAAACAAAACAGAGATAACAATCTGCCATTTAGACAGCATGTCACCCATATATGCACCTTTCACCAAAAATAAACTTAGCAGACCTGCAACTATAATGCTGTTACTGTAACGTAAAAAAAGTTTTCTCTGTAATCTGGAATAACTCATCCCAAAACTTCTCATGACACCATATTCATATCTGTGTTTTTCCCAGTCTATGTAAATATCTAACATTATATAGATACCTATGATAATCATACTAAATACCATTATCGTTTTACTCAAAACAGCAGTATAGTCTAACAGCAGCTTGCGTTCACTAGCCTTTACTCCCGAAGAATCCAACCTTCCTCCCTGTATGGATGCCATCAGACACATGACTTCACGCTCTATTTCCTTTTGCACAGGCATTACCGTATTTTTGTCCATTTCTATTGTTATATTATTGTATCCTAATACGGTTCGGCTTTTTATTGCAGTCTTTTCGTCCATAACTATCTCAATACTGCTAGATTCTTCACTGTTTCCACTGAGCAGTGCACCGACTTTAAAGTTTTCAGAATAGAATTTTACCTTCTTCTCATCGCCTCTTATCCCGCCTAATTTAATCTCTCCATTTTCCTTTATTGACGGTGATGACATTTTCCCTTCCTCTTTATAATCAGGCAGGATAACTACGCAGGCTTTCTCACCACTATTACTAAAAGCCGATTTTCTTATACTGTTCTTTTTTAGAAATGCCTGAAATTCTTTTTCCGGCAAAACTGTAATTACATTTTCTGTCACTGGTTCATACTTTTCCGCTTTATCTGCCACCTGTTTCCATAAAGTATCATTTTTTTCTTTTGTACTTACATCATTCTCATTTGATGGATAATAACTGTTTTCTTTTATATAATCTGAGAAATATTTATCCACATTACCTTTATCCAGCAAAATCGAACACTGTTTTGTTTCAGCTTCTATTGAGATATTTATTTTATCCCTGTATCTGTCAAATATTTCTAACTCATCAAAACTAAAATAATCATCTCCATTTAAACCAATATCATAGCCTCGCAGCGGATATGAAACTTGATCAATTTTACTAACCAGATCATAATTTATTTTTTCTCTTTATCACTAAAAACATTGATAAAATAAAACGATGCCAACACAAAAAAAATACATATTGTCTGAACAAAAATTATACTTATGTCAATTTTTTTAAACCGGTATTTTTTTGTTTTTTCATTCTGTCGTCTATATGTCTTTTTTAACACTTCTAATCTGTCTTTACTTACACATATACTGTATGCACATACAAAAATAACCGCACATATAACTGTCTGCCACAAAACAGCACCGACCAGTGAGCTAAGATAATATCCGGCATAACCGTTAAAAACATTTTTTATATATGTAACTCCAATAATAACAGCCAATATACAACCGGCAGACATTCCGATTGCAGTTATTACAAGCATTATATAAAAAACTACTTTTTTGCAGTCCTTTTGTGTCATGCCAAATGTCCTAAACAAAGAAAAACTTATTTTATTACGAATTACAAATGCATTTATCAACACTATATGTTCTATCAAAAGCAGAATAACTATCAGAACAGGATAAAATGTCTTTGTGCTTATCATATCCTCATTATCATTATAACCATAGCTATACATTTTTTCATTAACACACATGATATCCTCTGAAATATTCCCAAACAATACATTTTCTATATCACTCTTTGCCCTTTTAAAATCAACTTTTTTCTGTGTTATAACAAGAGAATTTTTAACTTCTGCATCGCTATTTTGTGGGCATATTATCGAAGGATATATTTTTGTTTTTACATACTCACCATAATCCGTTGATATAAATGATGAATAATTTGAAATAACTCCCGTAACCTTATAAATTTTTTTCTCGCCATCTTTTGTTAATGAGACATTAAATGGTAACTTCTTTTCCTCCGCACAAAATAACGATAACAGATATTCTTCAATGACTATCTCATCCGATTTAGCTGCCCATCTTCCATTTATCAGTCTAAATGCAAGATTTTTTCCCATGTCCTCTTTCATCACTCCCATTGTGATTTCTTTATCTTTATATTTCACATTTCCGAGCACGCCAAAATGTTTATACTCAAAATCACCACAATCTTCTTTTATTTCCTGTTCTCTTTCACTGTCGATACCAGGCACTACAGCAAGAAAATTTCCATACCTTTTTAATACCTCATCTTGTTTTGTTTTTATTATCGTGTCACTCAATGAGCCGACAGTAAATATAAATGTACACCCAACGATAATAGAAAAAAGAGACAGCATTATCAGTTTTTTCTCATTCTTTATCATAATAGCTGTCAATTTTAAATATCTTAATATTACACTATTCAATTGTAATCTCACCATCCTTTATACGAATTATCTGCGTACAATTCTCTATAAGATTTTCCTCATGCGTAACTATTATAAAGGTAGTTTTATATTCTTTATTAAGTTTACAAAACAGTTGTGTAATAATCTTTGTATTCTCTGAATCAAGATTTCCCGTCGGCTCATCCGCAAAAACTATTTTGGGGTTCAAAAGCATCGCTCTAGCTATTGCCACTCGCTGTTGTTCCCCACCAGACAATTGATATGATACTTTCTTTCTCAGTTTTTCTATTCCTAATTCCTTTGATAAAAAATAATAATACTCTCTGTCATATTTTTTTCCGTTGATATAAGCAGGACATAATATATTTTCTTCAACACTGATACGAGGTATCAGATGATATGCCTGAAATACAAAGCCATAATTATTTCCTCTTAATTTTGCTAATTTGGATTCTTTCATCGAATTATATCTATTTCCCATATAATACACATTTCCCTGTGATGCCGTATCAATACCAGCAAGAATATTTAAAAGTGTCGTCTTCCCACTTCCACTTTTTCCGTATATCATATTTATCGATTCTTTTTTAATTTCAAGACTTACATGTTTCAAGACATTAGTAAGAGAATTGCCATTTTCGTATGTCTTTGAAATATCATCACATGATAGTATTATCTCATCACTATGCCTTTTCTCACTATTATAATAAAACCTGTCGCTCATTATTTCATTATTTTTATTCATTATTTTTCCTCGCAAAACTTATATATAAATACTTTCCTAACTTTTTCAACTGGCAAGCTCCTATGAAGAATAGTCAATATTCAGTTGTTAAATTAATTTATTGTGCATCCTCTTCCTTATTCCCGAGACTTTCCTCCCCACAGCAAGGAGAGCACTGAAAAAGTGGTTTATTAGAAAGCCGTTAGACTATATATTGTTATTA
>NZ_JAHLQE010000112.1 GCF_018918235.1 Eubacterium sp. MSJ-13 | reverse complement strand
AGCACCCGGAGGGTGAAATAATAAACCCCCATTTGAAATGGGGGTTGCTAACTTAGAGCAATGGCTGAAACAGGAAGTATTGATAAAAACACTTGTTGAAAATAATATGATAAGTATTATTTATGATACCCATATGAAAAATCATGAACTTTTGAAAAAGATTTTTCTGGAGAATGTATCACTATCCGATAGAGAAGCTGATTATTTGGTTTCGGTGCTGGCCAATATCATTCCGGCTGCTGTAAATATCTGGTATTTACATGGAAAAACGGAAACTCCGGAAGAAATATACTGTGCCGTAACTCACAGCCTTGTTGTGATCAGCAGACAGCTTTCTAAGTAGAAGATGTGGACATGATTTTTAGTTTTAAATCTAGTATGTCAATTTTCCATCCTTGCGACCAAGATGAAAAATATTTCTCTCAAACATTTCAATCTCAGGTAAAAATGCACACTTTGAAGCAATCCATGCACCCATAACACCACCGAGTGTGTTGCAGATAAGGTCATCTACATCACATAAACGGTATGAACCGGAATAGATAAAGAAAAGCCCTGTAAGCTGTCCAACTTCAATAAATAATGTAAGTGCAAAACTTACAAGTGCGATTTTTTTCATATCCATCTTGTGGTAATATTTAAAATATGCACCAAAAGGAATTGTCATTACTATGTTAAAAAGCACCTGTGCTACTGCACGAAAACTTGGATTTTTTGCTATATCATAAAGGCAGTATCCGGGGATTAACTGTATCTGGTGACCGCTTAATTTTGTTCCCATTGTTGGAAGTGGTAAAAATACAAGTGAAAATAAACAGCATATATATACAAAGAATAGAGTGTTCAACACACATTTTGCTATGTTAAATCTTCCGCTTTTTAATAAAATTGAACCAGCTAAAAATGGAATATAAAGTAAAACTCCATAAACTATAGCTATTGTTATACCGTTGTTAATACTATCGATCCATGTACTCATTTTTTTGCCCTCCGTGTTTTTTATTTGATGATACAAGTATATTTGAAAATATATAAATCTGCCATCGAATAAGCTTACATTTACGGGGTATAATCTTACAGTTTTGTAAGGTTGAATTTATAAGGTTGAGATAAGTCTTTTGTTTATAGTTAGAAATATGCAAAAATCTTTCTATTGTATAATGGTTAATATGACGGATTAAAATTTTTTTGTATATACAGGCAATTGCGGAATATCTGTGCTTATGCTAGAATGATTGAAATTCGGGAAAATAAAATATGTTACGAAATCATAAAAACAGGAGGAAACAGTTATGCGTAGAAAAGACAGGGAGATTATCTCAAATGATGAAATATTGAATATTTTGCAGAGAAGCAACACAATCCGTATTGCCATGTATGGTGATAAATATCCTTATGTAGTTCCGGTTTCTTTTGGAATGGAAATCTTAAATGAAAAGCCAGTTCTTTATTTTCATTGTGCAAAGCAGGGACTTAAAATAGAATATATTGAAAAAAATCCAAATGTCTGCGTAGAAGCCGATACTTTTTTCAAGGTTCAGAAAACAGAGCATGGAATTACGACAAGATATGAGAGCGTTATAGGCTTTGGAAAATGTGAGGAAGTAGAAAATCAGGATGAGATAATAAAGGGCTTACAGCTTATTCTTGAACATTATGGACAGATAGATTATCCGCTTGAACGCTGCAAAGGAATGGTGAATGTGAAAATATATAAAATTGAGTTAGAGGAATTTACAGGAAAAGCAAATCCGGTGGAAGAATAATCATGATAAGTTATTTGTATTAAAAAATAGAACGGAGAATAGCAAAGGATGAATATTACAGTATACCTTGGAGCTTTTGAGGGAAATGATCCTACATTAGCAAAAGAAGTAAAGAAACTTGGAACATGGATCGGTGAGAGTGGAAATTCACTTATATACGGCGGCTCTAAGTCAGGACTTATGGGAGTAATAGCTGAGAGCGTATTAGAAGCAGGTGGAGAGGTGACGGGTGTAGAACCACAGTTTTTTGTCGATGCTGAACTACAGTACGATGAGATAACAGAGCTTATAGTTACAAAAAATATGGAGGAGAGAAAAACAAAGATGATTAAACTTGGAGATGCATTTATTGCATTTCCGGGAGGGACAGGCACTTTGGAAGAAATTGCAGAGGTTATGTCAAAAGTATCTTTAAAGCAACTTGATGCCCCATGTATTTTGTATAATATGAACGGTTATTATAATGGTCTTAAAGAACTTCTTGAACATATGATTAAAATGGGGTTGTCCTCAGAAGAACGGCAGGAGGGCATTTATTTTGTGGAAAATCTTGAGCAGATTAAGGAGATTTTAGAGAGGAAGTAATAAAAGTCATGCATATAGAAAAATACAGTGGAAAATATGATGATGAGATTATATCGCTTATACTTGATATTCAAAATAATGAATCAAAGATAAATCTGTCACTTGAAGAACAGCCTGACCTTTTTAATATAAATAAGTCATATCAACAGGGAGGCGGTGAATTTTGGGTTGCGATTTATGACGGAAAAGTAATCGGGACTATCGGACTTATGATAAAAGAAAATAATTGTGCGGTTATGAAAAAGTTCTTTGTCAAAAAAGAATACCGTTCACAGAAAGTAGGGCTTGCTCTTTATAGTGAACTTATAGAGTTTGCCAAAGCATCAGATGTTCAGCATATTATTTTAGACACTCCGTCTGTTGCCAAAACATCGCACAGATTTTATGAAAAGGCAGGTTTTTATAAAATTGATAAATCAGAACTTCCAATCTTATATACATATCCTGACAGGGATAGTTTATTGTATATGCTGGATTTGGAGAGTGCCAGTGATACATTATAATGATATAAAAATTAGATTGTTTCATGCCGCTGTTTTTAAAAGTATCATTAATGGCTTTTATGATAATGGTTTTGCATGATAATGTGAAGTGAGGTCTTTTGTTAAAATAAATATATACTATAATTGTTTTATGCAATTTTTTTGATTTCTTCAAGGAATACTTTTGCTGCATTGTTAAATATATTTTTGCGCTTCCATACAAGATTGTATTCAATTTTTAATTCAGGCTTAAGCGGACGGAATACAACATCACTGTCAGGTTCTTCTGAAATCAAATCTTTTGTCATTAGAAAGTATCCAAGATTATTTTTAACAAATGTGGCAGGGCTTCCATGTACAACATTGTAGGTTGCCGTTATATGCAGACGGTCTATATCTGTATGTGCCCAGTCTGCGATGTTCTGCTGTAAACCGATACGGCGGTAAAGAATAAGCGGCATTTGCAACAGTTCTTTTTTACTTATCATGTCAAGGTCGGCAAACTGGCAGTCTTTTTTCATCAATACGCCCCATAAAGAACTCTCAGGGAGTTTGATATATTCATATTTCAAAGTGTCAATGGGTTGGAGCAGAATTGCAAAATCAAGGTTTCCATGATTAAGGCGTTCTGTTATGTCTGTGGCATCTCCATTATAAAATTGAAATATTACATTAGGGTATTGTTTCTGTATAAAGGATAATTCAGATAGGACTTCCGCAGGAATACAGAGTGCCGTGTTTGCAGTTGCGAATATTGTTATACAGTCGGCAATAAACAGTCTTGGAACTATGGTGATAGCGGCATCAAGTGCGGCTTTCAATATCGAGATATTTGCCTATGATGTGTTAAATTCGTTCAGCCAGGCATGCACAACATTTATGGGACAGAATTATGGTGCAGGGCAATTAAAAAGATGTAAGAAAGTGCTTATTTTATGTATTATCGAGGATGCGATAGTGACGGCTGGTGCGATATTTTTAATCTTACTGTCAGGAAAAATACTGCTCTCGATATTTAATAATGACCCTAAAGTAATAAATACAGGATATACAAGACTTATAATGGTATTTTCAGCCTATACTTTCAGTATGCTTTATGAGAATTTATCGGGCTATTTAAGGGGATTTGGAATTTCACTTGTGCCGGCTGTTCTCACGATAATTGGTGTGTGCGGTGTGAGGATATTTTGGATATTTGTCGTATTTCCGTTACACAAGACATTCAGAGTGATAATGACGGCATATCCTGTAAGTTTGTCGGTGACGGCAGTGTTGATTTTTGTGGCGGTCATGATTTATCGCCCGTCATATAACCAACATTAAAATAAATATTGTTTAATATAATTAAAATAATTTAATAAAATA
>NZ_JAHLQE010000072.1 GCF_018918235.1 Eubacterium sp. MSJ-13 | reverse complement strand
TTTTTTTTTGTTCACTCATATGGTTAAAAATGGTATAATGAAATTTAAGTTAAAGGAGGGTTATATTATGAAGAAACAAAGGAATATGTCGATCAAAACAAAACTTCTGGGAATCATAATTCCCGTAGTTGTCGCTATCGTAGTGGTACTTGTACTTGTGGCATATGAGATGTCATCTGGTATGATTGAAAGTTATTCAGAAAATCTTTTGGAATCTTCCGTAGGTAATCAGGCTAATGAGATTGAGGCATGGCTTGATAAGAATATTGCTTCATTTCAGACGGCGAAGAGAACTATTGAAAAACTTAAACCAAATGATAAAGAATTACAGAATATGCTGGACGGCTATTACGGATTTGATGACAATTATCCTGAGGGGTTATATATAGCGGATTCTTCGGGAAAGCTTATGAAAGCATCAGAATCAAAGAAGTCGGAGTCGGATGTAACAAAGAGCGTATGGTATAAGGAAGGTCTTACGAGGATTAATATGAAGGTAGGTTCTGCTTATAAAAATTCAGAGGGTGTGAATGTGATAAGTGCTTCTGCAATGATAAATGACGGGACTGACAAAGTGCGTGTTATATCGGCAGATATGACGCTTGACCGTATTGCAATTATCGTTAATTCATTTATTGAAATGAATAAAGCGGAGGCTGTACTTGTTGATAAAAACACAGGAGTTATAATCGCGAACAGGGACAGTGAACTTATTTCACAGAAGATAGGTGACGGAAGCCAGAGCGAATATTATAAGCAGCTTGCCAAAAATATAACTGTTAAAAAGTACGATTCAACAACAATTGATGGAGAAATGACGGTGTTTAAGGAAGTTGACGGTACAGACTGGCTGCTTGTATCTTATATACCAAAGAGTGTGATATTGGCTGACCTTGTACAGCTTCGTACTACGATGATAGTTATAAGTGTCGTATGTATACTTTTACTCTGTGTCCTTATTGAGCGTGTTACACATGTCGTTATCAAACCTGTAAAGACTATGACAGGTGTTATAACAAAGATGACATCAGGTGATTTTACTGTTACTATGGATGTTAAAGGTCATGATGAGATTGCTGTTATGGGAGAGAGCGTGAAGAAGTTTATCGCCACAATGAAACAGATGATAAAGGAAATGGGAGATGTTTCCGGAAAACTTAAAGAACAGGCGGATTCGAGCAAGAATGTTTCGGGTGAGATGAATTCAGCGGCAGCTATACAGTCGCAGTCTATGAGTGAATTAAATACAACTGTTGACCAGCTTTCACTTTCTGTTAATGAGATAGCTGAGAGTGCGACTAAACTTGCAGGTGTCGCGTCCGATACAAAAGATGATGGAAGTCAGGTAGAGGATAAGATGAACGAGACAGTGCGTGTGTCTGAAAAAGGCCGTGAGGATATGAAACAGGTAAGTCAGGCACTTGAGAGCATAGAGCAGTCAATACGCAATCTTGAGGAGGCTGTAAATAAAGTCGGAAGTGCATCAGGTGAAATTGTTCAGATAATAAACCTTATAGGAGAGATTGCAGACCAAACAAACCTTCTCGCATTAAATGCATCTATTGAGGCAGCTCGTGCAGGTGAGGCAGGAAAAGGATTTTCTGTTGTTGCCTCTGAGATAGGAAAACTTGCAAACAGCAGCACAGAGTCAGTAGCTAATATTACGACACTTATAACACAGATAAACAATCTTGTTGCAGATGCTGTGAAACAGGCAGGCAGCAGTGCTAAGGACATATCGGGAAGTGCAGTGCTGATACATACGGCAGTAGATACATTTGATATGATATTCAAGAACATACAGGATACGGGCTCTCTTATAAATGAGATGGTCGAGAAGATAAATGAGGTTGATGCAGTTGCTACGAATGTTGCCGCTATTTCAGAGGAGCAGGCTGCAAGTTCGGACGAGATTCTTGCAACTTCAGAAACAATGCTTAAACAGGCAGAGAATATTTCAAAGAACAGTGATGCTGTTGAGGAAGAAGCTGATAATCTTGCGTTATCGGCACAACAGCTTGAAAATCAGGTTAATCAGTTCCAGATTTAA
The DNA here is from genome assembly GCF_018918235.1 of Eubacterium sp. MSJ-13. GTDB lineage: Bacteria > Bacillota > Clostridia > Lachnospirales > Lachnospiraceae > Butyribacter. Next base: position 9,277 of record NZ_JAHLQE010000072.1, on the reverse strand, counting down.
GAAGGGAGGGATATTCATGAAGAAGTTAGTAAGTTTAGTTATGTGTTTTATATTAGCTATAGGCTGTTTAAGCGGATGTGGAGGAAGTTCAAAGGGTTCGTCAGATACAGATGCAAGTGGAATGAAAATATTGATATCAGTGTCGCAGGCAGATGATTTTAGAAATCAGATTGCCCAGAAAGCGAAAGATACGGCTGAAAAGGCAGGTGCTAAGGTTGAGGTCATAGATGAAAAAAATTCTATTGAAAATCAGGTTAGCGACATAAAGAAAGCGGTATCTGAAAAATACGATGCGATTATATGCGGTCTGGTTGATATAGATACGGCTTTTGAGGTAGAGGCTATAGCAGGAGATATTCCTATTGTATTCTTTAATACCTGTCCTGACAGTGACAGACTTGAAGCCGGTAAATATATATATGTTGGTTCAAATGAGGAAGATGCCGGAAAATATCAGGCAGAAGCGATACTTAAAGATTTCCAGTCATCAGATGAAATAAATGTAGCCATATTCAAAGGAGCGTCATCACATGCTGCAACGAAACCTAGAACAGAGGCTTTGAAAAATGCATTGAATGATTCAGGAAAGAATGTAAACTTTGTGTTTGAGGATAATGCCGATTGGGATAAAACAACTGCAAAAGATATGTTTAAGCAGTTCTTAAAGACAGGTCAGAAGTGTGATGCGGTTGTCTGCAACAATGATACAATGGCAACGGGAATCATAGAAGCGTGCAAAGAAGAAAAACTCAACGATATAAAGATATACGGCATTGATGCAACAGCAGATGGATGTGCGGCTATAGAAGCTGGGGAAATGGCATTTACGGTTTATCAGTCTGCTACAGGTCAGGGAGAGATGGCATTTAAGGCGGTAGCTGCACTGGCAAACGGAAATGATATTTCAGAACTTGAAGGTGCCACAAAGGATAAGAAATATGTATGGGTACCGTTTGAGAAGGTTGACAGTTCAAATGTAAAAGATTATGAATAGAATCATGGAAAGATAAAAAGGCGGTCAGAAATGTTGTATTTTCTGACCGTCTTGTGTTGTTTAACACTATCAGGCAAGTGGCAGAACGGATTGCGAATATCCGCTTAACTATATAACTATATGGGAGCATCATTTACAAATAGGTGTCTTCAAACTGGTTTACAGGAATAGGTTTTGAAAAATAATATCCCTGATATATTCCACAGCCCATCTGTGTAAGTTCTGTAACCTGTTCTTTTGTTTCTACGCCCTCTGTTATAACTGCAAGTCCCAGTGTCTTTGTGAGAGCTATTATATTATTTAATATAGACATGCTTCTTTGGATACGTTCAGGTTTTGTTGTCCTTAAAAAGCCCATATCTATTTTTATTACATCTACATCCATATCTTTGAGTGTGTTAAGAGATGAGTATCCGCTTCCAAAATCATCAATCTCAACCTGAAAACCATAATCCCTGAATTGGTTTATAATGTCAAGCTCACCTGCTGTTCCAGTCATAATGGCAGTTTCTGTGATTTCAAGTTTAAGCGTTGCAGGAATGATTCCGTATTTTTCTACCATTGATATGATAGTGTTGTATACATCCATGTAATAAAAGTCTTTTGTAGAGATATTTACGGATATATATAAATCATCACGACCGTTTTTCTGCCATTCCGCAAGTTTTTGTATTGCAAGTTCCCAGACAAATTTGTCAAGGCGGTAGATAAGACCTGTTCTTTCAAATACCTCTATAAAATCACCTGGAAAGATAAGACCACGCTTTGGATGCTGCCATCTGACAAGTGCTTCTGCACCGAGCATTTCACCATCGGATGTCATCTGCGGCTGTAAGTACATACAAAACTGTTTTTCATCTAAAGCTTTATCAAAGTCACCGACAAGCTGTTTTTCAACGATTGTATCATTGAATATCGTATCGGTGTAATATGCTATAGATTTATCGTAGTTTTCATTGAGTGTTTTTATTGCAAGATTTGCTTTATCGCACATTATGGAGATATCTTCGTTTATATCTGTGATCTCATAGACACCGAGATATATATGGAGATGATACAGATCATTATTAAACGCCTTTCCCATTGTCCGCAGTGCATTTGTGAAATTCTGTTCTTTAAATCTCGCTTTTGGAATACATATAGCAAATTTATCACCGCCTGTCCTTCCGTAGACAATACCCTCACCACATTGTTCCTTGAGAAGGTCAGCTTCCATCTTTAAAACTTCATTTCCTTTTTCAAGACCAAAGAGGTCATTTATAAGCTTAAAATCTTTGATGTTGGAACTGAGTAACAGCCATTTTTCATCAGGTTTTGATTTAAGAAGTTCAGTGGATTTTTCGGCAAAATAATTTTTATTGTATAATCCTGTAAGTGTGTCGTGTGTTGCAAGATATCTTTCTCTTTCAAAAGCAAGGTGTTTTTCCGTATTATCAATAAGGTTTAGGAAAAAACCTATGTATTCATTTTTTTTATCAAATAATTTTCTGTATTCAACATCAAAATAATGCTTTTTGTTATCAATGATTTTTTCATCACTCCATTCAAGTGAGTTGCGGTTATTGATATTGTGTTCTTCTATCCAGGTTTGTGCATAATCTGAGATGGTTGCCAGAGAATTTGACGGACTGTCAAACATCTTTAATGCTTTGTCATTTGCATAGACACAGTCGTTGTTTATATCAAAACAGATTACACAGTTATTCATCTCAGTTACAACAATAGACAGTGTTTTATCTATAAGCTCGTTTGGAGAACGATATAATGTCAGGTAGCATATAAGTATTGCTGCAAATACAAAAAAAGGAAGTGAAAGGTCTACAGGAAATTCTGATATGTTGCATGCAAAATTTAATAATATGATAATACACATTACAGCAAGTATCGGAATATATTTTTTACGGTAAAAAGATGGTATCTGGAGGATTTTTATCGTAAATGATGCAACGATACAAAATACCAGGCAATATGCAAATACATAGTGAATATAGTAAAAAATGTTTTTGGTATCTATATGATATAGTTCAAAGTTCATATAATTTACTGTTTTTAATGTAAATGCGTTGTGAAAAAAAGTATTTAAAAATAGTGAGATACCATCTAAGTAAGCAAATATAAAGCATCCGGTCCTAAATGGTGTTACTTCATTAAATACGAGTGTATATTGCTGTGAGTACTGTAATATGTATATAAGCATCATATCGAATGAAAACAGATAAAGAGCTTCCATAAGATATGAAAATGTTTCGCTTATGCAGAGAGCAAATAACCCGTTGCCAAGGATGGTTATTATCGCAAAAATAAGACATCTGACTATAGAAGATGCTACATCGCTTTTTATTTTTCTTGCATATTTTATACATATAAGTATGGGTATTATCATCAGGAATAAAAAGGCCAGGTATATTTTATCCATACAGTTTTAACCTCCATTTTAATTTAACACTATCAAGGAAGTCCCCTTCCGATATGCTGCAATAGCAGCTAATAGTGTTATGAGCAAGTAGTAAAGCGGATTGCGAATATCCGCTTGATAATGTTCTAAACATTAATGTCTGAACATAGTTAATACGCTATCTAATTTATCGGTATTTTCTTTATTTGTATTTACAAGAGCCTCATTGCTATCGACAACTGTAGAGAGGTCTGAGGTTTTTTCTGCAATATCATTTATGCCATCAGCAGTCTCTGAGACTGTTGTGTTGACTGTATTTACAGAATCTGCGATATTAACAATTGAATCTAAAAGGATTTCTATCTGTTCATTTATAGCTGTCATACTGTCATCAAAAACAGTGGCATCGCTGTTGTACTGTTTAGCAACGGAAGTAAAGTCTTTATAATCATTTAAAACTGTTTCGTTTAGAAAGTCAGTGCTTTCCTGCAGGCATTGTGTGAGATCAGATACAGCGATATTTACCTCTCCGATAATGGTTTCGATATTGCTGACAGTTGCAGTGGTCTGGGTTGCAAGATTACCTATCTCATTTGCTACGACAGCAAATCCTTTTCCTGCTTCTCCAGCTCTTGCTGCCTCAATCGAAGCGTTTAGCGCAAGCAGGTTTGTCTGTTCTGAAATTTCAAGAATCGTCTGTGTGAACTGATTTATCTTTTCAACTGATTTAGCCTGTATCATTGCCTTTTCCATCTTTTCTTTGACATTTTCATATATATCAACGGTCTTATCTGTTGCAAGTTTTGTTTTTTGTTCAAGACCATGAGCCCGCTCTTTTATTGTCTGGGCAGTTTCCTTTCCGTTACCGGAATGTTGTTCAATGTCTGTAGCGTGTTGCTTTATTTCGCTGACAGTTTCATTTACAGTTTCCATAGTTGCGGCAGTTTCCTGCATTGCAGCGGCAATCTCGCGTGTTGTATCAGTGTTTGAACTGCTCATAGTATGTATTTTGTCAGTTATTTCTGCGAGCTGGTCAGATGTATTCTTTATGTCTGACTGTACCTGTTGTATCGTTGCTACCATATTGCGTAAATTTTTGCGCATTTCGTGAAGTGATAATGCCATATGTCCGGCTTCATCTTTATGCTTGTAAAGACTTTGAGATGCAGGATTGCTTTTAAAATTAAAATCGGCAGTATCCTGTACTATACCGTCAATCTGTTTGATAGGTTTTGTTATTGCAGTACCTATGATAAATCCTATGACAACAGCGATTATAATGGCAGTTAATGCACCACCTGCAATCTGTTTTGAGAGAGCATTAGACTGATTGTTTAATTCACTCTGTGGAGCTGAAAGTATGTATTTCATACCATTCTGTAAAGTTTTGTAATACATTACTTTGGATGTATTTTTGTATGAATATGAAATCAATGTCTGTTCTTTTTTAGAATCTTTCAGTGCACTTACCAATGGACTTGTACCACTGTCTGTCTTTTGAAGGTTTGTACCTACATCAATTTTGCTATGATATGTAATATTTCCATCGCTGTCTGAGAGGAAAGAATATCCTGTTTTAAATATTTTGGCTGAATTTACTGTGTCGGTAAATGTGTTGAAATTGATATCCATACCTACGACACCTATGGACTTTCCATCAACATAGATAGGTATGACATATGATATCATGTAGACATTTATGTTGGAGTTCATGTAAGGTGACATCCATGTTGCTTTTTTATTTTTGACAGGGATATAATACCAGCCTACATGCTCTGTATCATCCTGATCATACATAGAGAAATCGGTGGGAGTCACACTCTGAAATTTACTTTTGTCATCGTTTCTTGTAAGAAATAATCCGCTTGTGGGTTCGGTAAATTCAGGATTATATCTTATATAAGCGGCAAGAGCACCGGGAGTATCCTGAGCTGATTCCATAAGTATAGGGAGCATTTTCTTTGTATATTCATTTACATAACGGGTGCTGCTGCAAAATATCGAGGTATTGTCAATCTTTGCTTTTGCCATGCTGTAGACCATATTTACGGAGTTTTCAACATTCTGCATGGTTTCATTTAATTTATCTGTCTGGGTAATGCATGCAATCTCCATCTGCCTTTTTGAATCTTCGACAGATGTTTTTGAAGAGTTTATAATGCTTATAGCACCACATATAACAGTTGAAAGGAGTGAGCAGAATATAACTGCTGCGATAATTTTAGTCTTGATAGATTTCATGATGATGTCCCTCCCATTTGATTTGTATTTTAACCTAAGTATATATATCTTTATTTTACCATAAATTGGATGATTTTTAAATGAATTGATTAAATAAATTTGAGTCGGATTTTAAAATGTTAGATAAAACTTTAGAAAAATATATTTGCTATGTTAGCTTTATTGTTCACGGACAGGTCGGATACTACAGTCAAACTGTGTGTCAGTGACTACATTAAAAAAATTTATGTTACTTTCAGAAAAAGTGTGTTAAAATGGTTTGCGGTCTGCACAAAATAATATATCCGTAACTATAATTGTTGGATAAATTTATAGAAATGAGGTTTTGGTATAAATGAAAGTAATGAGGTTAGATTTAAGATGAAAGATTTGACAAAAGGAAAAACATTGCCACTTATAATGGGATTTGCAATCCCTATTGCGATAGGAAATATATTTCAGTTGTTCTACAGCCTTGCTGACACGAGGATAGTGGGGCAGTTTCTGGGAGAAAATGCCCTTGCGTCTGTCGGGGCTACAAGCTCACTCAACAACATGATAATCGGTTTTCTGCTCGGCATGACAAACGGATTTGCGATAATCGTTGCGAGAAGCTATGGTGCAAGAGATGAAAAAGCGATAAAAAAGGCTGTAGCGGCAACATTTGTCCTGGGGATAGCGGTATCACTTGTATTTACTGTACTTAGCGTGGGATTTTTAAGAAACATACTTGAATTTTTGAACACACCCGAAAATCTGATAGACGGTGCGTACAGATATTTCAGGATAATACTTCTGGGAATGACGGGTGCTATGCTCTACAATGTCTGTGCAGGACTTTTCAGAGCAATAGGAGATTCGATTACTCCACTTATTTTTCTGATAATCTCCACATTTGTTAATATAGGTCTTGATATCTTGTTTGTTTGTGGATTTAAGTGGGGAGTTGAGGGAGCGGCATTTGCAACTATCCTGTCACAGATAATGTCATTTGCATGCTGCTTTGTATACATGCTTAAAAAATATCCCGTACTTCACTTTGGGATAAAGGACATAAAACTTGAAAAAAGTCTTGTAAAATCAATGTTTGCTATAGGCTGTTCAATGGGATTTATGAGTTCGCTCATAAATATAGGTTCTGTTGCGCTTCAGGGAGCGATAAATTCGCTTGACGATGCAAATTATATAGTCGCACATACTGCGGCAAGAAAGATTTCAGAATTTTTTATGCTGCCATTTACTGTTTTTGGAACAACGATGGCAACTTTCTGCGGTCAGAATATGGGAGCGAAGAAACCCGACAGAATAAAGAAAGGAATATGGCAGGTAACGATAGTTACATGGATATGGTGTGCATTTATGGTGCTTTTATCATACACTGTCGTGCCGTACATGGTCGAGATGATAACGGCAACAAAGCAGCAGCAGGTAATAGACACGGCAACACTTTACCTTAGAGTTGACACATTGCTCTATTTTATACCAGCCGTCATATGTATACTCAGAAATGCAATGCAGGGAATAGGGGATAGTGTGACACCTGTTGTATCAAGTTCATTTGAGCTTATATGTAAGGTACTTGTGGCAACATTTTTGACACCGGTACTCGGATATTGGGCTATCATCTGGGCTGAGCCGATTGCGTGGGTTATAATGGTCATACCGCTGCTTATCGGGATAAAGAGAAATCCGGTGATAAACGGGGAGGTATAAAATTAGTTTTTCAAGTACCTATCTTTTATATAAGATACACCGCCCGTTTTTGCCGATTTCTTTAACTGCACCGGTTCGTTTCAAGACGGTAAGTGTAGTCTGTGCAAGGCGGAGAGGGATTTTTGCACATTTAGCAAGGTCTTTCGAGGTGAATGTTTCGGGGAGATTATCGGGCAGCAGGAGTGCATAGTCCCTGCCGCCGCTGATATAGAGTTCATCATGAAGTGCGACAGGTATACGGTCGTACCGTGATGAACCTTTTTTTCGTGTTTCATTCCATCCATTTAAAAGCCTGTATTCCTCAATGTCAACAAGAACAAGACAGATATGCAGGTTAGGATTTGATAAGAACATACTTATTTTATATAATTCGATAAAAGCATCAAAAAAAGTTCCTGTTTTGGGGGACTTTCGTTTTTTGGAGACTTCCCCGGTGTCCTCATCTATCCAATAAAGCCATTTGTTATGGGGGATGGGATAGACGATGGTAACAGGATGTTTTTTCAGAAAAACACTGAGTTTCTTACGCATAGCATTGAAACTTCTTGTCTGTATCTCTATAATCTCATCATTACGCATAATATCCGCAACAAAACGGTCAACTTTTATCTCCTGATGTGAAATATCTGGTTCGTAAAAGTTTTTGAGGACTGCATGCATTGTTTTTTCTTTTAAAGTACCGATACCGTTGGTTTCACGCTCTTTGGCTATGATTTTTTTCAGGCATCGGCGAAAAGTTTTTGGTCGTATGTGGTGATTGGCATAGGGTGACTCCTAGGGGGAAGGTTTAGGTGTAACAGTGTTATGAGCAAGTAGCAAAGCAGATTGCGAATATCAGCTTGACATCGTTACTTCACAAATTTAACTGAATAATAATATATATAATCATTGTTATTCTCGTCAAGTCCATCGATACTATTCTTAGTGATATACTGTATAGCATATGCGCTAACGCTGTTTTTACCATACATTAGTGCGGCTATCCCTTGTTCGGTGCCGGGTTTTATCCTTAGGGCATCGGGTATGAGTGTTGATGCCTGCATATAGGATTTTCTGTCTGTAATATTTTCTAAGATTTTATTTTCATTCGAGTATTGGCTGGTTTCATCAGTGATTACTAGTTTTGCTGCTGAATAATCGGAATTAGGAGTAATCAATATAATTCCAGTGTTGGCTGATGACGATTTGTCATAAGTCAGTTTAGCAATATTTTTATGTGATATTCTCTTTCCAAAGCGGTACTCTGACAAATAAATATCCATTTCTTTAAATGAGTCTTTTGTATTATATTTGAACATCATTGTCTGGTCTGTTCCTGAAAACAATTTAGCGGTTTTTATTTCAGGGCTGTCGCTATAAAAAGGTTCTATATAATTTTTAGGCTGTTGTAACCTGTTGTATAACAATCCGCCTGCTGCTGTCAGAAATATAGCTGACAATACAAGAAGTGCTGCTATTATCCGCTTTAAACGGCTTTGTTTATGGTTGCTGTCCTTAGATACCTGCATAAGTGTATCTTCAGATTTTTTTGCCACACTGACGGCATCAATATCCTCGCCCGCCAAAAATTCATTGATGGTAATGTTTAATATGCTGCATAATTCCATATATACGGAAACATCAGGCAGACAAATACCTCTTTCCCATTTTGAAACGGATTTGTCACTCTTCCCTAATTTTTCAGCAAGCTGTTTCTGAGTCAATCCGATTTCTTTGCGTTTTCCGGCAATATATTTTCCGATTTTGATAAGATCCATAATCTGCATCTCCCTTCTTTTTGTGATTATACTAGCTCTTTTAAGTGCAAAAAGTACACCTCTCAAAGGTAGAATCAGGGATTTTTTACTCAAAGAATAGTATATTTTACTGTTTTCTGCAAACAATAATGATTGTGTATTAGTCAAGCAGATATTCGCAATCCGCTTTGCTACTTGCTCATAACACTATTAGCTGCT
>NZ_JAHLQE010000057.1 GCF_018918235.1 Eubacterium sp. MSJ-13 | reverse complement strand
CCTTGAGGTTCTTTTTTATTCAATTGGCACTTTTAATGAATTACAGGAATGCTCCTCTTTTCTTTTGACTACTCAACCCGATCAGTCCTACAGCATTACTATTTTCCCTGATTTTTATTTCTTAATTCAATAAATCTAAGTTCATCTTCTAATTCACCTTTAACTTTGAATGCTTTAACTGTCTGATCAGATGACATATCCAGCAATTTTCCATATTTCATAGCATATGAACAAAATTCAATTTTTTCTTTTAATTCCTTGACTTCCTGATATACATCTGCCATAAGACTTACCTCCCGATATTTATTTTTTCTTCCAGCCGCTGATACTTACGCAGGAACAAATTTTTCTGTCTATTTATGATACCACAAATTTGTGATAAATTAAATATAAAATTTAATTTTATCCGATTAAACTTTCACAAATTATTTTTATTTTTTATAACTTACTATTAGCGATTTTTATATTGCAGATACCTCATCTTTTTGATAATATTTATCAGTAGCATGTCTATTTATGATATTTTTTGTCATTTACATTGTATAAAAGAATCTTATATTTTATATATTCTATATTTTTAATATTAACAGAAAAGAGGATAACAGATGAATACAAAAATAAATCTCGGCGATTTAAAAGCAGGAGACAGTGCAAAAATAGTCTCTGTAGGGGGCGAAGGTGCATTACGACAGCATTTCCTCGATATGGGACTGATAAAGGGCACTACCCTCTCACTTATAAAACTTGCACCAATGGGTGATCCGCTCGAACTGCAATTACATGGATATGACCTGACATTAAGATTGGACGACGCAAGAAAAATTGAAGTAGAACCCATCCGAACTGAAAAACATGAGCAAAAAAGCAAACCACACAGATCAATTCCACATCCCGGATTCGGAGAATATAATGAAGAACATAAAAAAGAACACCATAAACCTCTGCCTGATGAAGAAGTTTTAACTTTCGCCCTTGTCGGTAATCAAAATTGCGGCAAGACAACTCTCTTTAACAGACTTACGGGTTCAAACCAGCATGTAGGAAATTTTCCCGGTGTAACCGTTGACAGAAAAGACGGCATTATAAAAGGACACAAAAATACACTTATCACTGACCTTCCCGGTATATATTCAATGTCACCTTACACAAGCGAAGAAATCGTAACACGAGAATTTATCCTGAAAGATAAGCCAAAAGGAATCATAAACATTGTTGATGCCTCTAATATAGAAAGAAATCTTTATCTTACAATGCAGCTTCTCGAACTTAACATTCCAATGGTCATAGCTTTAAATATGATGGATGAAGTAAGAGACAATGGTGGTTCAATACACATAAATGAGATGGAAAAACAACTTGGTGTTCCGGTAATTCCAATATCCGCCGCTAAAAATGAAGGTATTGAAGAACTTGTAGACCATGCACTCCATGTGACAAAGTATCAGGAAACACCAATCAGAACGGATTTCTGCTCTCCTGGTGACAACGGAAGTGCCGTCCATGCATGTATCCACGGCATTATGCATCTCATTGAAGACAAAGCAAAAAAAGCCTATATCCCCGTACGATTTGCGGCATCAAAACTTGCAGAAGGTGACTCACTTATAAAAGAAGCCCTTAACTTAAATGAAAAAGAGTCAAATATACTTGAACAGATAATTCAGCAGATGGAAGAAGACAGAGGACTTGACCGTGCAGAAGCAATAGCAGATATGAGATTCCACTTTATACTAAAAACCTGTGACGGAACTGTCGTAAAACCACATGAGAGCAAGGAACATACAAGAAGCAGAAAAATCGATAAGATACTTACCGGAAAATATACGGCAATCCCAAGCTTTGCCATTATCATGGCACTTGTATTTTATCTTACATTTAATGTCATCGGTGCCGCCCTTTCAAATCTGCTTGAACTTGGTATCGACTTTATTACAAATGCTGCCGACAAGGCACTTACCTCGCTCAATGTAAACAGTGTGCTCCACTCTCTTGTCATTGACGGCATATTTAATGGTGTAGGAAGCGTACTCAGCTTTCTTCCTATTATAGTAACATTATTTTTGTTCCTGTCATTGCTCGAAGACAGCGGTTATATGGCTCGTGTTGCATTCATAATGGATAAGCTGTTAAGAAAAATAGGTCTTTCCGGCAGAAGTATAGTTCCAATGCTCATTGGTTTTGGCTGTACCGTTCCAGGTGTCATGGCAAGCAGAACGCTTTCCTCAGAGCGTGACAGAAAAATGACGATACTGCTCACACCTTTTATGAGCTGCTCGGCAAAACTGCCTATATACGCATTTTTTGCAACGGCATTTTTCCCTGACAATTCAGCACTTGTTATGATACTACTCTATTTTATCGGCATCATTTTTGCCATAGCCGCAGCACTGATATTCAGACGAACACTCTTCAAGGGTGAACCGGTTCCTTTCGTTATGGAACTGCCTAACTATCGTATGCCCGGTTTTAAAAATGTGGCACAGCTCTTATGGGAAAAAGCGAAAGACTTTCTCCAGAAAGCCTTCACCATAATCTTTCTTGCTACTATTATCATATGGGTATTGCAAAACTTTGATTTCAGATTCAATGTAGTAGAAGACTCAAAATCAAGTATTTTAGCATCCATAGCCGGTGTTATCGCTCCCATCTTTTCACCTGCCGGATTTGGTGACTGGCGTATATGCACAGCACTTATCTGCGGATTTATGGCTAAAGAAAGCGTAGTATCGACACTCTCGGTACTCATACCGAAAACATCGTTTTTACTCGGAATCATATCACCTGTAAATGCAATGGCACTTCTGGTATTTTGTCTATTATACACGCCTTGCGTTGCGGCAATAGCTTCAATAAAGCGTGAGCTTGGCGGAAAATGGGCATTACTTGTTATATTGCTGCAGTGCAGTATTGCATGGGTTGCAGCAGTTGTTGTGAATGTTGTCGGTGGAATGATAGTGTGAGAAATACTGTAGATTGGTGAGCATTATACCGCCAGACAAAGATAAATAAAGTTCATTGTGAACAAAACAAAAACCCCGGAAGTATGCCACACTTTTGGGGTTTTCTATTCCTATTTTTGCCTACACACTTCAATTCTGCTTCTTTATTATTTAAATATCAAATGCATATTAGAATTTCGACAAAGCGAATTGTTATCCTTTTGTATAAATTCCCAGGTTTCTTTATATGTACCTAAAACAGCCACATTAGAATCGGAAATGTATTCAATAAATTCTTTTGTTTTACCTTCATACTTTTCTGCAAATTCATCTGACATTATTTCCTTTTCCTCTTTTGAAAAAGACTTAAGCTCATTATATAATACATGTTCAAGATTGCAGGAATTAAAATACAATCTATATCTTATGCCATTAATTTTTCCTGTTTTATATAACTTAAACATAATTTCAGATTTATGCCTATTTCGTTTCTGAACAGCTTCTACATTAGATGTTTCTATCCTATCCTCATAATACTGCAACACAACATTTTTACACTCCACTATGCAATCATTTGCAAATGTTCCATCCGTATCAGCAATATGAATAATCCTAATAAAATCTTCTTTTCGATATCCATACCTCCTACTAATTCCCTTTATCAACTCATTTATCTTCTCTACAACATTAGACACAGTAGTTTGATAATCTGATGTAATATCTCCATGCACAACCGCAAACTGTACTTCTTCCGAGCAAAAATATTCCTTAAGCACACCACCAATAGCATTTTCATCACTTGGTCCCTCAACAATAACAACAATTACCTTCTTCTCAGTCATTAAAAAATCTCCTTCCCGCTTTTCTAAATGCTCTTGCAATCTTTAAGCTGTCAGTTTCATCATAAATCTTTTCTTCCTGTCCTCCAAGTGTAATACTTCTAATATACATTTTTCTAAGATTGTTACTATCTTTGACATTTTTCATATAAATGTAACGATTGTTGGGATTAACTGTTGAAAACATAATACTATCTTTGTCAAGCATCTCTAAAGCCCGAAGATTATGTGATGTAAAAATCAACTGTCCCTTAGCGCTCTTATTAAATATATCCAACAATTCTCCGAGCATATATTCAAAAATTCCTGCATCCAATTCATCAATTACCAAACAAATTGATGGATTTCCAAAAGCCTGTATCAATGCATTTAGTATCGAAATAATTTTTATAATACCTTCTGATTCCATGCGTATTGGAATTGCTTTTTTACCATTCCTTATTGATAACAATTCAACTTTCCATCCTGTTTCACCCGAGTCCAAAGTCTGCTCCCCATATTCTTTTAATTTAATACTCATACCTGGAATTATTGTGTACAAAACAGTATTTATCTGTTCAACAATAGAACAAAGAATTTCTTTTTTTTCATAATCTAATATTACCGGTTCCATAAGCGGCATCGCAAAATCCCCTTTAAACCCTTTTTCACCATTTTCAATGCGAAATGCCATTGGCAACAAAAAATTTGCCGTAATCATACCTGAATGTGTATTTCTGATAACAAAAAGATCCTTAAACGCAAATTGATATAATTTATTTATTACAACTGCATATTTTCTAAAATCACTTTTTGTTTTTCTACCAAAAATTTCTCTGCTGCTTTCGCCAAAAATGTAAGAGCAATTACTCTTTTCCGCCATTTTTTTTGCTACAATCATATCTAATCTGGTATCTATATCATTTTCAACCAGTTCTTCAAATCGTTTTTTAGGCTTAAAAACTATCGTACTCTCTTCTCTTTTATAGTCCACAAATACATTTTTATTTGTTCTTTTACCCTCATAGTCTATTGAACAATTCATATATTCGTGTTCAATTACAACTTCCCCCTCACTTCTAAGCAAACATACATGATAACCTACTTCATATAAAATTTTACTTCCATATATTTTAAATTCTGCATTTATCTCAGCCGTATCCGAATCAACATCCAGATAATTTGTAATTTCCTGCTCAATGCTATTACCAGTCATAATCTGCTGTAAAAAATATAATGCATCAACAATCGCAGTCTTTCCAGAACCATTTTGACCATAAATTCCTAAAATTTCAGAATCACACAATACTTTTCCATTTTCTTTTGTTTTTGGCATAAAAATTGTTCCATTTTTAACATTTTTTATATTTTTTAATGATAATGATGCCAAACGAACAACTAAACTATCCATTTTCTCCTCCAATGATACTTTTTGTAATATATTATATCACATTTGTAACAAAAATACACTTAAAATTCTTTTTTAGAATTTTTAATTCCTTTTTGCAAATTTCAATTCTAATACTTTGTATTTGCAGCCATGATGGTACTATAACATCTGCTGACTTCATTCCATTCGTTGCTGCTACAAGTTTTATACTCTTTTTCCGTCTACTTACAAGACCTTCCTATATATAAAAAACACCCCAGAACAAAAGTGATATGCCCCTTGTCAAGTAGACAGGTAAAATATCTAAAATTAGGTGCTGATGA
>NZ_JAHLQE010000130.1 GCF_018918235.1 Eubacterium sp. MSJ-13 | reverse complement strand
TCAGAAGTGGCTTGTACCCCTCCTGATACAAGCAAGTCCCCACCCCCACTTATTGCTCAACGCAATAAAAATGGGGGACTTCCTTGATAGTGTTAAAATATCCTGTACAATAACATATATTGCTATCTGCTTTTGACCCTCACATCATAATTATTTTTCAATGATAAAGTTATCAATAAGTCTTGTCTTTCCAATGTATACTGCTATAGCTGTAAGCACAGGTCCATCAATCTTTTCTACAGGCTCAAGTGTGTTCCAGTCAACAACCTCAACATAATCAATCTTTGCAAGAGGTTCTTTCTCTATTATATCAGTAATTGTTTTCTTTACCTTTGCCGCATCTTTCTCGCCATCTTCAACAAGTTTTCTGCCCTCTTTTAATGAACGGCTGAGTACAAGTGCCGCCTTGCGCTCGTCCTCATTAAGATACGTGTTTCTTGAACTCTTTGCAAGACCATCTTCCTCTCGAATGATAGGACAGCCAACGATTTCGATACCAAAACTAAGGTCATTTACCATATGTCTGATAACTGCAAGCTGCTGCGCATCTTTCTGTCCAAAATAAGCTCTGTCAGGAGTTACGATATTGAATAATTTTGCAACAACAGTACAAACTCCACGAAAATGAATAGGTCTTGTTTTTCCACAAAGACCGCCTGTAAGCGTATTCATATCAACAAATGATGAGAAATTATCGTCATACATTTCCTCCGGTTCAGGATGGAATATAAGAGCTGCACCCGCTTTCTCACAAAGAGCTGCATCCCTGTCCATATCCCTCGGATAACTCTCTAAATCCTCTGTAGGACCAAACTGCATAGGATTTACAAAAACGCTGACAACAACTTTGTCATTCTGTTCAACTGCTTTGTCTATAAGACTCTTATGTCCCTCATGAAGATAACCCATAGTAGGTACAAGACCAACCGTAAGACCTTCCTTTCTCCACTCTCTAACCTGTTCTCTGACTCTCTTAATACTACCTGTAATTTCCATTGTTTACGCTCCAATCTATTTATAATTAAAAATGATTTTTTAACTCTATTCGTTATATTCTTTTATATTTATTGTGCAGTTATAATAAATAATATTAGCCAACATTTTGTCACCGTCAGCACTTGATAGTGGCCTTGTCAATCTTTATGTGCTGCTACAAGTGATAACATAGCAAAAGCGTGCCGTCGGTATTATTTTATTATAACTGTGCAATTCACACATTCTAAATTATTTTCACAAATTTGATACAAAAAACTAATATAGTTTTTCCAAAACATCATCATCAATCTTAAATGTATGCTCCGGTGCCGGATATGTACCTGCTGAAACCTCACTGATATAATCCTTAAACGCCTGCTTCATCACATCACCCACATTTGCAAATTTCTTGACAAACTTAGGTACATAATCTGAAAACATTCCAAGCATATCCTGATATACAAGTATCTGTCCGTCACAGCCTGCTCCTGCACCGATTCCGATAGTTGGAATATCAAGTTTTTCAGTAACGATCTTTGCAAGTTTTTCAGGAATACATTCAAGTACAACTGCAAATGCTCCTGCTTCCTGTACTGCAAGTGCATCCTCAATAAGTTTCTTTGCCGCTTCCTCTGTTTTTCCCTGAACTCTGTTGCCGCCAAATGCATTTACAGACTGTGGCGTGAGTCCAAGATGAGCCATAACAGGAATTCCTGCTTCAGTTATTGCCTTTATCTGTGGACACACACTTGCTCCACCTTCAAGTTTAACTGCTCCTGCACGTCCCTCTTTCATAAGACGGCCCGCATTGATAAGTGCATCTCTTGTTCCTGTCTGGTAAGACATAAACGGCATATCTATAACAACCATAGTATCACTTGTTCCTCTGGCAACTGCTGCCCCATGATGTATCATATCTTCAACAGTAACGGAAATCGTATCTTCATAACCAAGCATTGTATTTCCAAGAGAATCCCCGACAAGAATAGCATTTATCCCTGCTTCTTCCATAAGTCTTGCTGTTGAATAATCATAGGCGGTAAGCATTGTAAGTTTTTCACCTTTTTCCTTTGCCATCTGAAATGTTCTTACTGTGTTTTTCATAATTTAATTCCTTTCCGAATACCCGCCTTTTATGGTCAGGTTTCTTTACATTGACAGAATTTTCAACATACTTAAATTTCATAATTACTGTTCGACTGACAGTAATTTTATATTTTGAGGAGTATCGGATTATTTTTCGACAACTCACTTCCACATCTCTGTTTTCTTTTCTGATACTCTGTAACTTAAGCCACAATATCAGACCATACTTTCACAGATATTTTTTTGTATCTAAAGTGGCCTGTCATCCCTCGAACCTAAATGTTCGGGATTTTGCCAGCTAAATTATAAATTTCTCAAAACTAATAATAATTTTATCAGTTTTTTATTCCGAAAAAATCTCCCTTAACTCACTGTAATCCCTGTCGGGATTTTTTTTCTCGGACATATTAACAAGCCTTTCTCCGACACTTTTATATATCCTAAGCACATTCTCATCATCAAGTGCTTCAAGATGTTTTTTAACAGTTCCTGTATCATTCCTTATAACAGGACCTGTGAGTGCATCTAAAGTTCCATTTTCAATCACAGATTTAACATTTCCCATTGTCAATGGTCCTAAAAGAGAAACCGCATCTTCGTCGGTAAATCCACAGTCTTTCAAAAGTCCAAGTGCAACATCAAAAATTCCGACAACATAATTACTTGCAAATGCCGCCGCCGCATGATATTTCACTTTATCACAAGCCTTTAACATAAAAATCTTATGATGTAATTCATCTCCAAAAAGCTCCTGCATCACCTTTACTGCCTGTCTGCTTCCTTCCATTGTGAGCCTTGCCGTATTTAATTGTTTATATGATGTGAATTTGTCGCTGAACGCATACATAGGATGAATAGAAATCTTTTCTGCCTTTGTTTCCTCTATTCCTGAAAATATATCAGATGATAATGAACCGCTAAAATGACATATAATCTTTTGATGCAGATCATAATTTTTAATCTGCTCCCACACTTTTGAAATACTATCGTCGGGTGTCGTTATACATATAACATCACATTCATTCACCAGTTCTTCCGGCGAAGCATATGCTTTTGAATTTGTAAAAGTCGCCGCAATGTCAGCGCTTTCTCTGGTTCTGCTATAATAACCTTTAATCTTCGCAATGCTGCTGTTTTCACACAGATATTTTCCCATGCTGCAACCAACAGCTCCTGCCCCTATAAAACCTATATTTATATTACCACCTCCACATTTTGCAGAGGTCACATTATCCCTGATGCAGTTTCTTTTCATTCTATATCCGAATACCGCTCGCAAATGAGATAATAGCACAATCCAAGGTGCATTGCAAGTGTGGATGGAGTTTTCATATATACCTGATTTCCACAAGCAAATCAAATATTTTAAAAATATCAACAATAAAATTTAATGTCATCCGTCACAAATGCTTTTTTCCACTTTGCACAAATCAAGAAAAACTGAGCAGATATGAACTCCATTAACTCATTTAACTGTTTATTAGGTATTTTACTTCCATTGCTTGCCAAAATGCATCCACCTGACCTCGTCAGCCATATCTTTGTTGCATTTGGTGTAGGTTTTCCTTTTGCTACATGAACATGAATGGGTTCTCCGTTTTCATTTGACCAAAAATAAACCGTATAACCACTTACCATAAATAATTTAGGCAATATTAATTCCCCCATTCTCAGCATATTTATATAACAGGTGTGCATTGCTGTGTAAAATTTCTTCAAAAAAGGCAATTTCCTCATCAGAATATCCCTCTCGTTCTGTCCAATTATAATCAGGCAATTCACACCTTGCCGAGTCAAAACCGTTTTCAGTTGGTCGTTCAAAATTTACAATTACTTTTTTCTTTCCATCCTCTTCAATTATATGAGAATGTACAATTTCTGTTTGATCTGCCAATGTCATATACGGATACATCATATTACCCCTCCATTCTTGTGCCGTTGTTCTACAATAACTTATTTTTATTATATCACAAATTTGCAAGACAAGAGAGCTTGTTCTCTTGTACCAAATTTGTGAACGACAAAATCTTATAGCACGAAGTGCGACAGATGCAAAGCATCTGGATTTTGGAGTTATTATATCACAAATTCGCGAGTTTTCACACATACCTGATTTCCACAAGTTTTAGTCCCTTAGCTGGTGCTGTCGGTCCTGCTTCTTTTCTGTCAGTGGATTTTATTATATCTTCCATCTGCTCCGGTGCTATATTTCCTTTTCCCACTTCAAGAAGTGTTCCTGCGATTATGCGCACCATATTGTAGAGAAAACCATTTCCGTTTACCCGTATTTTTATCAGCCTGTTATTACCCCCAAGTTCCAAGCACTCAACTTCCAAACTGTATATTGTCCTTACTGTAGTTTTTACCTGTGCTCCTGCCGAACAAAATCCTGCAAAATCATGTTCTCCTATAAACGCTTTGCACGCTTTTTTCATTGCTTCTATATCAAGTTTTCCATAGTCAAAATGCGCCGTATTCCTGTATTCGGGCAATGGAAATTTTCTGTTTAATATAGTATATTCATATGTTTTTCTGCACTCATGATAACGGGGATGAAAATCTTTACCTACTTCCTCTGATTTCTGTATTATTATATCCTCAGGAAGCCGCTGATTTAATGCATATGAAAATTTTTCTCCGGGGATGCGGCTCTCTGTATCAAATACAGCCACATTGCCGAGTTCATGCACTCCCGCGTCTGTCCTGCTCGCCCCTATAACCTCTATCTGCTCTCCAGTAAGTTCCGATATTGCCTTATTTAATTCCCCCTCTATCGTATCAGCATTTGGCTGCACCTGCCAGCCATGATAATTCGTGCCGTCATAAGCAACTGTTAATTTTATTCGTTTCATTGTATTCTCCAAACTTTATATCAATATACTTTATTTAATTTTAATTGTCATTTATTTTCAATTCAAGTAAAGTATAATAGCATTTAACCCTAAAAACAATAAAAATATAGCTATATTCTACTTAATCTATTATTTTTATCTTCCCCCAATACACAGCTAAAAATAAAGATTATTATTCTGACCAAAGGGCGTTAGAACTATGCCGGCACTTAGTGGGCGTATTTAAGCCCACTTATGTACTGCTGCATAGTTCTCCGAGCGAAAGCGTCCCTGAGATAGAATAATAATCTTCATTTTTAGCTTCCGTATACCACATACCCTACCACAACCACCATTTATCAAACGCATCCTTCGGTATATGTGAAAATACCATATCAGCTCCCGCCATACACATTGCAAAGAAAACTATCATTATCAATATGACCATTGCTGCAAAATCATATGTTCCCGATTTTTCAGGTGCAAAAAAACTGTAATATAATATCTCACCGCCAAGAACGATAAGTATCAATGGCCAGAGATGAAATATAAGCATATAGTTGAGTACACCGCCAAATATATGAACAAGAAACAATACTCCAAACACTACGAGCGAAATGCCTAATGTAATCGTACCTACTCTACGCTGTCTCATTTGTCATCTCTCCCCTCAAAATACTTTTCATCGTCATCAAAATCTATTTCCTGCTTTTTTCCCGCTATCATTCTAAATCCGACAGCTATTATAGCAAACGCAACAATAAACTGTGGTATATAATGCAGTAAAAATTGATTTACCTCATATGATATATATATTCCCATCCCTAAAAGTGCTGAAATAATACTGTTAAACAGCATATATACACCGAAACATATAAGAATTATTGCCAAAATCTTTCTTCCCTTACCCTTTGGCAGCTTCGGCAGACAATCCAAATTGTCTCCCCAGATATAATTATCTTCAAGTCCGGCAAATTCTTCATCAGGCAATGAGTTTTTGTTCATGGCATCAAAAAATGCATAGAACCATACAATTATTGCTGCTACTGCAAAACATTCCAGATATAACCAATTAGATATAACTATAATTCCTAAAAACACTGTCATAAGGCTGACGCCTTCTTTAAAAAATCCTAAAAACATCTGTCCCGCTCCCGGCATACACGAAAAACAAAATGTTAAAAACTTATTTCTTTTATGTGTCATAATGATCCTCCAACTTATATTAATTTTTAGCATTTGCGAAACTGTCATTATCAATAATTAAATTATACAGCTATAACATAGTCTATAAGCAGTTTCACAATTACCTAATACTATTTTTTTATCTGCAAGAAATTCCGCAGATTTTTAAAAACCCTATTTATACTAAAACTTTCTCTCCCACTGTTTTCCCTATTTTTTTCTATAAATTTTTTTCTTTCTTCCTCCTGCTTTTTTTTCATTTCTAACTGTTTTTTATCATACTTCGACTTCTCTGCCATGACACCCTTTTTAGTATCACCTATGCCAAGACCCAAATTTACATTCTGTTCTACTTCTTCAATAACCTCTCCCGCACCTGTCAGATTTTGTGAATATAAGCCGTTTGACAAATTAACAGTAACCAAAAGTCCAAGTGCCATGCACATTCCAAGTGCAACTCTTGTACAATATCCATAATATTCCTTTTTCCTGTCGCGTCTTGTCGGTATTTTCTCTGCTTTTTCCAAAATTCCCGCCGTAACCCCACGCGGCAGCTTTATCATCTCAGTCTCAGGTATACCCGATGCAAATCTTCCGGCACAATATTCACATTTTGCAATGTGGGTAAGCATACTGATTTCTTCATCCTGTCTTAAATCATGCATATAGTATCTTTTAATCTGCTCATCGGTTATATGTGCCATAATAAACCTCCCTTCTGCACATGTTTTTTGTGCATACCAAGTTTGTGCGTTCTTTCTGACTTAATATACTGCCCGCCTTTTTTCCAATTTTTTCTGAAGCATCTTTTTTGCCCTTGAAATCTGTGTCTGTATCGTCTTTAGCTTAATACCACGATTCTCTGAAATTTCTTTTGCTGTCTTGTCACAGCAGTAAAATTCATAGGCAACTTCATTATACGGTGGTTTCAAGTCACGGCAGGCATTGCCTAGCTCTTCGTTTATCTCCTTTTCCAAAAATGATTCCTCAAGAGATGAAACTGTACCGACATTACTTTCAAGTATGTCATCTTCAGTCGGCATCTCTTTTCTTCTTTTTGATTTAAGAAGATCAAGGCATTTATTTGTAGCTATTTTGGTCAAAAAAGCCTTTTCATTCTGACCATCAAACCGGTCAAGCACCTTATAATATGTTAGAAATGTTTCCTGTGTCATATCCTGTGCATCAAAATAATCCCCCAACATACGATAGCAGATTGAAAAAATAAGTTTTTCATATTGCTGCATAGATTTTTCAAGCTGCATCATATGTATGGTATTGTCCGCCAAGCCTCATCACCTCCCGTTCTTCCCTCTTCATTATACTTAAACGAATGAGATTTTGAAAAACCTTCAAAAAAAGAAAAAAATATACAGAATTAAAAATTTATTTCAATCCTGTATATTCAAAAACACTTTTTTAATGATTTAATCATGCTGTTTAATCTTATTCCCATAATTGCAAATCTGTATCGCCGCCCCATTTTCAATCACCGAAAAACCATGCTTCTCATAAAAAGGTACATTATTTTTATCCTCGGGCATCCCCTCAATATATAAAAAATCTTTGTACTTTTCTTTTATATATTCTATCATCCTGCCTGCGATCCCCTGTCCATGATAATCAGGATGCACCAGCACATAATGAACCTGAGCAAGCATCTCTGTATCATCAAGAACCCTTGTCAGACCTACAAGTTTATCCCCATCCCACACCGTAAGGACTGTAGACGAATTCATAAGTGCCTTATGTAAACGCTCCGGATAATTTGCTGAAATCCATCCAACAGATAAAAATAAATCCTGAACCTGCCCTTTTGTAAATATTTTTTCCTCTGTATATTTTAACATAATTTTTAAACCTCTCTTATCTTTTATGCCTATATGTAGCAGCCAATTTTTCAAGAACTACCTAATTCCATAGTCACACTTCTGGCATTGTGACATTTCATTTTCACTGTCTTCCTTATAGAAAATCCCCGACCATCTGCATATACTCTGCAATATCGGCACGACTGATTTTCCTTTTTCGGTAAGTGAATACTCTACTCTCGGTGGAATTTCATCATATGACTTTCTGTCAACTATGCCATCTGATATCAAATCCTTCAATGTTGCCGCAAGCACCGCATCTGTGATATTAAACATTTCTTTTCTTATCTCGCTGTAGCGAAGTTTCTCATTTGCTGATAAAACACATATAATTCTTGACTTCCATTTTCCACCAAACACAGCAAGACCATATTCAAGCGGACACCTGATATCATCTTCAAGTTTTTTCTTATATTTAGCCAAAAAAATACCCCCAATCTATTTTATAATGATGCTATTTTTCACAATCATCTTAATTATAGTTTGAGGGTACTATTTTTTAAAGTTACTATCAAATTTATTAGTGTTTTTAAATCTCTTTCTTATTATCTGCTCCCGGAGTTGTAACAATCACTTTCTCAGGCGAAATTATAAGTGCTCCCTTTGCAGTAGCCGCACCATTAAACATCTTTTCAACCATTGCCTTAAATGTATTTACAAGCTCGCCTTCCGTAACATATTCTGCCTTCCCCTTAATCTGATATCCCTCAAGGGTTTTGGCATCATATGCAGAAATTGCAATCTTTCCGTCATTTGCCTTAATGTTTTTTAATGTGGTCTCAAGAAATACATCTCCTACAACAAGTTTTCCATCCTCTGTAACATCCTTAAACGCAACAGGAACTACATTAGGCTCACCCTCCGCACAGGTTGCAAGATCCCACATTCCATTTTTTAATACTTTAATTACTGACTCATTCAACATTTAACTACCTCCATTTTATGAACTATTTTGTTTATCAAGCACATAATAATGGATTTACTTTTAATTTTAAATATATTAGCAAATTTGTAAGTCACTAATAAATTTATTAGTAAATAACTAATAATTATACTCCATCTATCAACACCTCTTTGCCTTTAAATGCAAATCCATAATGGTGGATGTTTTCTTTGTTTACTCCTCTTTTTATAAGTTCTGCATCATAATCTTTCTCTTTTATCTGCTGCAATGCTGACTCAACTGTTTCCTCTAAGCTGCTTTCTTTTCTAGGATTTATTACTTTAAATTCTATGACTATTCCCGGATATTTTATATTTTCTTTGTCCACAGGTTCAAGCATTATATCATATCTTCCATAACCGCTTTCTCTGTTTGAGTTTATGATATAATTTTCTGTCTGGTCTACCATAAGTCCTAGCACAAAACCATGATAGAAATTCTCAGTTGCTTTTTTATCCGATGTATGCTTTCCTGAATCAAATGAACTAAATGTTTTTAATGCTACATCATTCATATATTCATTCATGCTTTCTACATCTCCGCTTATAAGTGCCCTTATAAATTCATTTGTTTCCATTTTTGCAGAATTGAACCATCTGAGTATCATATTTTCAAACATTAGCTGTATTTCCAAGTTTGTTAGTGTAAGTTTATACCTTCTTACTTTCCTGCGGTTTCCCGTAAGCGGTTCTGCTGATACTACCTTAAGATACCCACTTGCGAGCATAAGACTCCACACTGCATCCTCCGAATAATCAAGTTCTGAAAATACAATCTGCTCATCTATTGGCACTTCTATCATCTCCTCTTTTAGAAGTGATTCCATAAGCATTTTTATATACGAACTTCCTTTTTGCACTAAATTGTTTATAAGCCCGTTTGAACTTGAGTCTGCCCAATATGTTTCCAAACTCTTAAATTTCAAAAAGTTTATTATTGACCACGGATTGTAAATATCTTTTTTGTCTCCAAAAATAAACCCGTCATACCATGTCTTGACTTCCTGTTTTTTATCAGAAAGTCCCTGTTCATCAAGTGCGTTAAATACTTCTTCTTCTGTAAATCCAAATGCTGTCTCGTATTGGTTTGATGTAGTTGTAACTACGACCAAGTTATTAAGGTCTGAAAAGATGCTTTCCTTTGAGACACGAGTTATTCCTGTCATTATTGCTCTTTCAAGATAAGGATTTGTCTTAAATGTAGAGTTGAACATACTTCTTGTAACTGCCACAAGTCCTTCCCAATAACCGTTTACATATGCCTCCTGCATAGGAGTGTCATATTCATCAAGTAAAACTATTACCTTTTTTCCATAATATTTCTGCATAAAGCAGCACATCTGGTTTATAGCTGTGCTTAATATGGCATCAGACATCTCCATACTCACACTTCTAAAAAATTTCTTTTCATTTTCTGTTAATACACCACTATCATATAAATATTCATTTTCATTGTATAACTTTATTATCTGAAAACATATCTGCTCTCTTGCAGATTCAAAATTTTTTGTTTTAATTTCCGCAAAACTTAAAAATATGACAGGATATGCCCCCTGTAATTCACGATATCTTTCATCTTTCCAGATATCAAGCCCTTCAAATAAATCCCCTCTGTCTTTATATCCATTTGAAAAGAAACATTTTATCATATCCATGTTTAAGGTTTTTCCAAAACGGCGTGGACGGGTTATTAATGTCACTACATCATAATTATCCCACCATTCTTTTATAAATGAAGTCTTGTCTATATAAAAATTATTCTTTTCACGTATAGATTCAAAACTTTGATTTCCTATACTTATAATTTTTGCCATATACTCCCTCCTATTCCTAATTGCACGCACATTACCGTAACTTAATAAGTTACATTTTATCATTCAACTTTGGGTCTGTAAAGTTTACATATCTGTTCATTTTAATAATTAGAAAATGCCTTATGATTCATTTAGTGTTTTTATTTATCTTTTTTAACACGCCGTGAGCAAGAAATCCCCCACTTCTATAAGGAAGCCACTGAAAAAGTCCTTTTTAGTGATAGTATACTACTATATATTGTTATTGAT
>NZ_JAHLQE010000156.1 GCF_018918235.1 Eubacterium sp. MSJ-13 | reverse complement strand
GCAGCTAATAGTGTTATGAGCAAGTAGCAAAGCGGATTGCGAATATCCGCTTGACTACAGATTAAAAAAGATAAAATACAGACAGAAAAAACAGTATGGAGGACTAGGAATACTATGAAAAAAAGGTTTTTATCAGTTGTACTGGCGCTAATATTATCATTATCATTTGTCAGTAGTGCATTTGCAGTGAGTTATCATGAAAATGATATTGAAAAGTATATTATCGGCCAGCTTTCAAATGCTAAGATTCCGGGAGGAGAGGTATCCATTGTAACTTCCGGTAAAGAAGTATATAGTGCATCTTATGGTGATGTACCGCAGACAGACTCAGATCTTAAGATTGGTTTATTGAGCAGAATATTTACTTCAATTTCGATTTTGCAGTTGGCTGATTCAAAAAAAATTGCACTTGATACTAATATTGCAGATGTTGTTCAGGGTTTAGAAAATACATCTGATATAACAGTTGAAGACCTTTTAAAGCAGACAAGCGGATATACAACAACACAGAAAATGGATTCTGATAGTATTCCGGCACCGCTTGGCAAAAAAGGGGAGTATCATGATGCAAGGATAAATTATGCTATCTTAGGAAAGATAGTGGAAGAAGTTTCAGGTATGACTTATGCCGATTATATAGAGAAGAATATAGTAAAACCGTTGAATCTTCAGTCAACATACACGATTGATGAAATGTCAGGAAAAGATGTTGTTGGTGGACATGATAACCTCTTTGGCCTTCCAATAGCAAGAAAAGCTGAAAGTGCAGAGTCTAAAGATTGGGATGCTGTACCCGCTACAGGTATTATTTCTGATGCAAAAGATATGGGAAATGTTTTAACCATGTTTCTTGCAGCCGGTGGAAAAATTCTTTCATATGACCAGATAGAAAAGATGTATTCGGATGGGGCTGACTGTGGTAATACTATTTTTGACACAAAGGGAACTTCAAGTCTTGGCTGGATAAAGACGAAAGTAGGAGAGCAGGATGTATATTATGTTTCTGGTGCAATTGACGGATATATATCATCAGCATTTCTTGTGCCGGGGCAGGATTTAGGTATTACGATGCTCTTTGACACATCAGATGTGATTTCAGGAAATGATGTTATTGAAGAACTTATGTCAAATGTTGTTTGTCTTGCAATAGGGGAAAAGGCAAGAACAATTGATTCAAAAGCTGTAATGATGCCTCATATTGAGTTTGATATAGTATATGTGCTCGTATTTTTAGCTTCGCTCATTCCAATGATGTTAATGAGCTGGTGGTATAGAACTACAAGGAAAAATGGAATTGGAATTGTCAGAACAATCGTTGATGTGGCTGTTCATATAGGTCTTCCTATAGTTGTGTATAATATTGTTCCGGTTATTATAGAAAGTGTGCTTGATGATTCACTTGGCTCATGGTTTATGATAAAGAAATTTCTTCCAGAGTGTTATTATGTGACGCTGCTTATTGAGGCGGTACTTATTATTGGTATTCCTGTAAAAATCATCGCTGCTGTTGTTGCAATAAAGAAGGGACCTTTTGATGAGGCAGAAGAGGATGAGGCAGAGCAAGATGAGAATGTCGCAGACGAAATAGACAATTCTGCCGAAGATGGCATATCATATGAAAATGAGACATCGGATGAGGAAGTACCCCACGGGGAAGATATTGATGAAACTGCTGATAGTTGGGATGATGAAAGTTCTGGGAGCGAAGAAGGTAAAAAGGAAGAAAGTAAAAAAGACACAGAAAAAGATGACTCAGATGTTGATATGGAAAATCAAGTGGAAGAGGACAAGAAGGATGATGTTGAGGAAGAAGTTGCAGCTACAATAGAGGAAAATCCAGAAAGTGCAGAAACAGATACAGTATTTTTAACAGGACATAAAGACAAAACAAAAGAGGAGAGGAAAAAGAAAAACAAAGGCAAAAAGAAGAAAGGCTCAGTCGAAACAGTAAAAGAAACGAATGATGAAAAAGGACAGAAGGAAGAAGAAAAGAAAGATGATGAGCCGGAAGAAGTCGTAAAGGAGTTTAAGACTAGAAAAAAGAACAAACAACAGAATAAAGAGGAATATGGAAGCAGTTTTGAAAGAGAGGCCATAAAGGCACTTGAGAGTGACGGTTCAGAAGATGGGCAGAAAGAGGTAGATGGGGAACTCTCAGATATAAACTCAGATTCACAAATGCAGACTACTGTTCCAAAGATTAAAAAGAAATATCACCATCAGAAAGGAATGCCTGTTAAAATAGTTGTCGAGCCTGATGATGACCTTGACAACTAAAAAAGATTGTGATAATATTTTTTTCAATTAAGCGGCTTATGATAGCTGCATGGTGCAAGGGTCAGAAGCAGATAGCAGTGCAGCAATCCATGGCATCAGTTGGGGGCAAATTACTTTTTTGCCAAAACAAATTATTAGAATATAAAGAAAATAGCTGTGACAAGGAGGAGTACATATATTTAAGACTCTGTAGAGAGGGAACGGATGGTGAGAGTTCTTGTGTCTGATATATGGAAGTAGCCTTTGAGCTTTGGACTGAAAGCAGACTTTTATTAAAAACAGAAAAGACTTTTGGTTACTGTTTTTTGCAAGTAGGCTTCAACGGATTTTTCCAACGTTATATGGAAAACGATATAAAGGATTTTTATCTGAGTATCGGTTGAGTGCAGATTTTATCTGAAATTAGGTGGTACCACGAAAATATTCGCCCTAAATTGACATATGTCGGTTTAGGGCTTTTTTATTTTATTATGAAAGGTTTGGTGTTTAACTATGATAAAAGGAACTGAATTGTTTGTAAAAGCATTGAAGGAGGAAGGTGTAGATACTCTTTTTGGATATCCGGGAGGTCAGGCGATAGATCTTTTTGACGCATTGTATGATCAGGATGATATTGAGGTTATACTGCCAAGGCATGAGCAGGCACTTATACATGCGGCAGATGGATATGCGAGGTCAACGGGAAAGACAGGTGTCTGCCTTGTAACAAGCGGACCGGGAGCGACAAATCTTGTTACAGGTATTGCAACGGCAAATTATGACAGTGTTCCACTTGTATGCTTTACAGGTCAGGTTCCGCTTAACCTTATGGGAAATGATGCATTTCAGGAGGTAGATATAGTAGGAATAACAAACAGTATATGTAAATATAGTGTAACTGTAAGAAAGAGAGAGGATCTTGGAAGAATAATCAAAGAGGCATTTTATATTGCGAGAACAGGCAGACCAGGCCCTGTAGTTGTCGATATCCCGAAAGATATACAGGTCGCAATGGGAAGTGAAGAGTATCCTGAGGAAGTGAATATAAGAGGATATAAACCCAGTGAGGGCGTGCATGTAGGACAGATAAAAAAGGCTGTAAGCATGATGAAAAAGGCAAGGAAACCATTGTTTCTGCTTGGCGGTGGTGTAAATCTCTCAGGCGCAAATGAGAAGATGAAAGAGCTTGTTGAGATGACCGGTATTCCGGCAATAACGACTATCATGGGAAAAGGTGCTATTTCATCAAAGCACAGACTGTATCTTGGAAATATAGGAATACATGGAAGTTATGCGGCAAATCATGCGGTAAGTGAGTGTGACCTTCTTATTTCTATCGGTACGAGATTTAATGACAGGATAACAGGAAAGATAAGCGAGTTTGCAAAAGGTGCAAAGATTGTGCATATAGATATAGACTCTGCGTCTATATCAAAAAATATCGTTGTAGATATTCCTATAGTTGCCGATGCAAAGCTTGCTATAGAAAAACTTATCGAGTACGGTTCACCGCTTAAAATCGAAAAGTGGGTTGAACAGACGCTTGAGTGGAAAGAAAAATATCCTATAAATATGAATAAATATGAGGGGCTTACACCGGAAAAAGTTATCAGATACATAAATGACAATTTTGAAAGACCTATCGTGTGTACAGATGTAGGACAGAACCAGCTTTGGACAACACAGTTCCTTGATATAGAAACACATAGACAGCTTCTTACATCAGGAGGGCTTGGAACTATGGGATATGGTTTCCCGGCAGCTATAGGGGCAAAACTTGGAAATCCTGAGCGTCCGGTTATCGCGATATCAGGTGACGGTGGTATGCAGATGAACATTCAGGAATTTGCGACAGCTATGGTATATGAGCTTCCTGTTATCATTGTAGTATTTAATAACGGATATCTTGGAAATGTAAGACAGTGGCAGCAGCTTTTCTTTAACAGGAGATACTCAAGCACATGCCTTACATACAGAAAAAGCTGTAATCGTGACTGCATGAACAAAGATAAATGCTGTCCGAAATATATACCTGACTTTGTAAAGCTTGCTGAGAGTTACGAGGCAAGAGGAATCAGGATAACAAAAGAGGAAGAGATAAAGAAAGCTTTTGATTATGCACTTGAATTTAAAAAAGGACCTACGCTTATTGAGTGTGTGATAGAGAGAGAAGCAAATGTTTCACCTATGGTACCTACGGGTAAGACACTTGCGGATATGATAATGGATTGTTAGTGTGTATCGGTATTTGCAAAATTAAGTGTAGGTTGTGATGATTGCACAAATATAACAAATAATACCGCCGGCACGCTTTCGCTATGTTGTCGCTCGTAGCAGTACATAAGTCAGTAAAAGACACTGACTAAGTACTGACGGCGACAAGAATGCCGGCTAACATTATTTCGTTATATTTGCACAATCCAATAGCATTTAATGATAATTTTACAAAATATGGTTTGTATATGAACTGATAAGGAAAAATAGAGAAATAGGAAGGATGATAGTGATATGGAAATGAAAAAACGTTGTATTTCACTTTATGTTGAAAACCAGATAGGAGTTCTTGCAAAGATTTCGGGACTTTTTGCGGGTAAGTCTTACAATCTTGATACACTTACTGTGGGTGAGACAGAAGACCCTACAGTTTCAAGAATGACAATAGAGATGACTATGGATGATGTGACATTTGAGCAGGTGAAAAAACAGCTCAACAGAAATGTGGTCGTGATAAAGGTAATGGATTTTTCTGATATTCCCATACAGAAGACAGAACTTTTATATATAAAGATACATAGCTGTACTGAAAAGGACAAAACAGAGATATTCAGGATAGTTAATGCATTTGACCATCTTGAGATAGCTGACTATGGGAAGAAATCTGTTATTGTCAGATATGTGGAGACAGAGGGAAAGGTAAATGATATAATAAAACTGTTTAATAAGACTTTTATAAACAGGATAGAGGTAGTAAGAGGCGGAAGCGTTGCGATAGAGTCTGTTTCTACTACGACAAAATAAGGAGAGGTGATAGATGTTTGGCTCAGTTTTTGGAAATATAGTTGGAACTTTATATTTCATGGTATATCAGGTGGTTGGTGTAATGCTTGCGTACATGATATTTAAAAGGGAGAACAGATGGTTTAAATTATTGTTTGGTAGTGTTATGGGCAGCTTTTTGATTCACTGGCTGCCTACGCTTATGGCATTTTTTATGGATTTTACACTCACAGCTCATATCAGTGCACTTATGCTGCTTGGATTGATTTTTGTGGCAGTAGTGTATCTTGATAAAAAATATCTTAGTAAAGATGCGGCCTATCAGAGAAATGATGCTTTGTCGGGAGCACGGAGCAGTAAAAAAGACAAAGATTTAGTGCATTGCGTTGTAAAAACGATAAAAGAAAAGCCTGTTTTTATAGCTGCTGTTATACTTTATTGTTATACTGTAAAGGTGTGGTGCCATCATGTTCTCACTTTCAGAGATGGTGCGGTCTATGCAGGACAGTGTACTTACGGTGATATGAACATGCATCTTGGCTTTATAACGAGCATTGCAAATCAGCATACTTTTCCACCTGATTACTCGATACTTCCGGGGACAAAGTTAGCATATCCGTTTTTGTCAGACTCGATTTCGTCAAGTGTATATATATTTGGTGCATCACTTAAATGGTCATATATTCTTCCAATGTTATTTGCACTTATGCAGGTAATGGCGGGTGCATATGCACTTATCGATTATATATTGATTGACAGAAAAAAGACATTTCTTTCATATTTGTTATTCTTTCTGAATGGTGGTCTTGGATTTTTATATTTTATAAATAAAGGCTTCGCAAGTGAAAATTTTAAAAGGATATTTACGGAATTTTATCAGACACCGACAAATTATACCACGAAAAATATTATGTGGCATAATGTAATAGTTGATATGCTGATACCACAGAGAGCAACATTATTTGGTTGGGCGATGCTTTTTCCGGTGTTATATCTCATAACAAAAGCCATAAAAGAGGAAAAAAGACAGTATTTTTATGTGGCAGGTATTATCGCAGGAGGACTTCCACTTATTCATACACATTCATTTCTGGCACTTGGAGTACTCTGTGCGGGATTTGTGCTTCTTGACCTGACAAATGGAAATAAAAAACAGTTTCCTGTATGGGGACGTGTTGCTATACTTGCAGGTGTGCTAGGGATTTTTGAATATATAAGCAGAAGGAAGATTAAGGGAGATGTGGTATCGTCAAATGCACTTTTGGTAATGGGTGTCATTGTTATCGGAGTGCTGGTGGCTGCCATTATATATATGGTAGTAAAAAGCATTAGACAGAATGGAAAAATGACGGATGAGTTAAAAAAACTAATCATATGCTGGGGCAGTTTCCTTATACTTGTACTTGTGCTTGCACTTCCTATATTGTTCAAGTTTACATTTAGTCAGGCAACAGGTGAACAGTTCACAAGAGGAAGTTTTAACTGGGCAAATGATACTGAGCCGTATTTTTGGTTTTCAATTAAAAACTTTGGTGTTATGTTTATAGGAATGTTACTTGTGTATGTATTTGGAAACAGGAAACAACTGCGTATCGTGATGCCGGCAACATTTTTATGGCTTATGTCAGAGTTGATAGTGTTCCAGCCAAACACATATGATAATAATAAACTTATGCTTGTAAGTTATCTCTACTTTTGTATTGCAGTTTCAGATTTCCTTTTTGATATGCTTGCAAAGATAAATATAAAGGCAGCTACGGTTGCAACAGCAACAGTTGTAGGTTTCGTTGGAATATTTGGAGCTTTGCTTACATTTGGAAGAGAGTATGTATCAGAATATGAACTTTATAGTAAGGGATATTTTGAAGCCGCAGAATATGTAGAAAAAAATACATCTCCTAAAGATATGATACTTACCGCCACAAATCACAATAATGCTATAGCCTCGCTGACGGGAAGAAATATCGTATGCGGTGCGGGGACATTTCTGTATTTTCATGGTGTTGATTATGGACAAAATGAAGCTGATGTAAAGACAATGTATGAAAATCCGGCTGAGAGAGAAAAACTTTTAGATAAGTACAATGTGAAATATATTGTGATAGGTCCTAATGAATATGGATATAGTATACCTGATTATGAAAATCTTACCCAATCATACAGTAAGGTATTTGATAATGATGGCGTTGTTATATTAAAAAGGTAGATTATACTATTTTGCAAAACAGGTATAATACATTTTTATGAAAGAGAGGATAAAATGGTTTTTATATGCACGGCATTGATGATGCTTTTTGCGGTTTTGTGGCTTATAACATTTGTTACAAAACTTGCAGGAAAAAACAATATATTAGCAAATACTTTTGAACCGGCAGGTGAAGAAGCAACACGAAAAGAAATAATAAAAGTATTTGTATATGCACTCGTATTCAGGATAGCTCTGTATCTTGCTGGAGCTGCAATAGCAATGATGTTTTCAGATGATGCAAAATATTCATTCAGTGACTTTCTTGCAAGCTGGAACAGATGGGACTCACAGCATTACATTGACATTGCAGAGAATGGCTATGCTGGCTGCATAGAAAACGGACAGCATTTGTTTCTTGTATTTTTCCCATTGTGTCCATGGCTTCTAAAGATAGTCCATTTTGTGATAAGAGACTGGCAGATAGCATTTCTTACGCTGTCAACACTTTCATATTGTGTGGGCGCAGTATTTTTCTATCTTGCAGTATCGCAGGAATACGGAAAGAGAATTGCCGAAAAAGCACTTGTACTTGTGAGTGTATGGCCTTTCGCATTTTTCTTTGGCGGGATGATGACGGAAAGTCTGTTTTTTATGACATTATCAATAGGATTTTATTTCATAAAGAAACACAACTGGTTTGCAGCAGGGCTGACAGGTTTATTCTGCTCGCTTTGCAGGGTGCAGGGAATACTTCTTCTCGGAGTTGCGGGAGTCGAATTTCTGGAGACATACTCTCCGATACTTATGTGGAAAGAGAAAAGGATAGGTCAGTTTTTTAAAGAAGTGTTTACAAAAGGTATATATTTACTGCTGATACCTGTAGGAAATCTGATATATTTTTATCTGAATTATAAAGTGGAAGGAAATCCGTTTATATTCAAAAAGTATCAGGTTGAACACTGGTACCATGAAGTAACTACATTCAACAAGGGATTTGGTGATGTCTGGAAGTACTTTAACGACGCAGGCACAACAAATAGTATGAAGATAAGCGTATGGCTTCCAGAGGTTCTTATAGTTGTACTTGTTATAGCCGTACTGTTTTATGCACTGAGAACGCATCCGCTTAAATATACAGCATATCTCTGGGTATACACTATAGTATGTTATGGCGTGACATTCCTTATAAGCGGCGGAAGATATATGCTGTGTGCACTTCCGATATTTATCATAGCAGGTGAATTTTTTGAGAAACATGAAAGACTTTACAAGCTTGCAGTGATATTGTCAACGGTGTTTATGGCGGTATATATGACAGGGTATTTTAATGGAAAGCAGATAATGTAGATGGAACAGTAGAGATAAGCTATTTTGATTATTTCAAGATGGCTTATCTTTCTTTACACAAATATGCTTCGATGTTAGAATGTAGCTAGTACAACGAAAATTAAATCTTTGATACATTGAGCATGAATGTGATTTATTAATTATTCGTTGTACCAGATATAAATGTACACATAGATAGGGATTTATAACAAATAATAATGCAAATGGGGATGATGGATATGGCAAGAACAGTAAGTATAGGAAAACAAGATTTTGAAAAAGTGATAATGGAAGATTGTTTTTATATAGATAAAACTGGTTTTATAAAAGAGTGGTGGGAAAATAAGGATGAGGTTACACTTATAACACGCCCACGCCGCTTTGGAAAAACTTTGAATATGAGTATGTTGAACTGTTTTTTCTCGAATAAATATGCAGACAGGGGGGATTTATTTGAGGGGCTTCAGATATGGGAAGATGAGAAGTACCAAGAGATTCAGGGAACATATCCAGTAATATTTCTTAGTTTCGCAGGAATCAAATCAAATAATTTCAAAGATACAAAAAATGATATAGTGGCAGTTATAAATAATGCTTACAGAAGTTATAGTTATCTTCTTGAAAGTGATGTATTATCAGAAGCTGAGAAAGAAATATTTAAAGGTTTTGATGAATATGCAAATAATATAAATGTAGATAAGGAAATTTCAAATGAAACTGTATACAGGGCTTTGAATAATCTTTCATTATTTTTAAACAGATATTATGGAAAAAAAGTTATTATTTTGCTGGATGAATATGATACGCCGATGCAGGAAGCCTATGTAAACGGTTATTGGGAGGAACTTGTTAGTTTTACAAGAAGCCTGTTTAACTGGACATTTAAGACGAATCCATATTTAGAGCGTGCAATAATGACGGGAATTACGAGGGTGTCTAAGGAGAGCATTTTTTCTGATTTAAATAATCTTGTGGTTGTGACAACAACATCGAAACAATATGAAACATCGTTTGGTTTTACGGAAAGAGAAGTTTTTTTGGCACTCGATGAACAGGGACTTTCAGATCAAAAAGAAAAAGTAAAACGGTGGTATGACGGATTTATATTTGGTGAGAGTAAGGATATTTATAATCCATGGTCGATAATAAATTATTTAAAAACAGGAGAATTTGCAACCTACTGGGCGGATTCAAGTTCAAATGGACTGATAAACAGCTTAGTCAAAACGGGCAGTTCATATATAAAAATGATGATGGAGACGCTTCTTAGAGGAGAAACAATAGAAGTGCCGATAGATGAACAGATAGTATTTTCAGAACTTGATTATTCAGAGGATGCTGTATGGAGCCTTATGCTTGCGAGCGGTTATCTTAAAGTTATATCATCAGATAAACTTACAGGTGACCGTAAAAAATCAGTTATGTATAAACTTGCACTTACAAATTTCGAAATAAAACTTATGTTTGAAAATATGGTGTTTAGATGGTTTAATCCTGCAAAGATGGAAACGAATGAGTTTATAAAAGCTCTTATAGGCGGAGATATAGAAAGTATGAATGATTACATGAATGATGTGGCTTTAAAAACTTTCAGTTCATTTGATTCAGGAAAAAAAACATCTTCAAAAAAAGCACCGGAAAATTTCTTCCATGGGTTTGTCTTAGGGCTTATGGTAGACCAGTCAGAAAACTATATCATAACATCGAATCGTGAAAGTGGGTATGGACGCTATGATATATTGCTTGAACCAAAAGACAAACATGGTCAGAAATATCCCGGAATAGTTATAGAGTTTAAGGTGATAAATCAAAGAAAAGAAAAGTCACTTGAAGAAACTGTCGAAGCTGCTTTGAAGCAGATCGAGGAAAAGAACTATGATACAGAGCTGATAAATCGTGGAGTGAAAAAAGAAAACATCCACCACTATGGTTTTGCATTCAAAGGTAAGGAAGTGTTAATAGACGGCAGGTAGATATTTTCGGAACGAAAATATCGTATGAGGAAAGTTACGTGTGAGGACTTTGGCAATTTAGGATGCGAAGCATTGCCAAAGTCTGTTACAGTTTATGCTTTTTATAAACTGTGACAGGGAAGTGTTAATAGATGGCAGGCAGAAAAAATCCTTGACAAATCATTTTACAAGGGTATATACTTTTAAACAGTTAATAGTTAAATAAATCAAAACCGTTGAAGTGGAGATAAAAATAAAAGAGGCGCTTACAGAGAGCAGGGGGGAGCTGAGAACCCGCAGAAAGCTGTTTATTAAATGGACCACTGAGGGCATAGTCAAAGGAATTTCATTCCGAGTATTCTATGACGTGTAGGCATACGTTAGTTGCCGGGAATATGTTGGTATTTCGCTAAGAGTGTGGGCAGACCATAAAGCAAGGTGGCACCGCGGTATATTATTATTGTATAACCGTCCTTGAATATTATCATAATGATAATATTCAGGGACTTTTTTGATTACCTTGAATGAATGTAATTTTCAAAGGAAAAATAATGTATGCTTGCATACAATTATTGTTTCTTTGAAAATTATGTGAGTGAAACGAACAGCAAGAAAAATTTTTTTCGAGCTGGACATTCATTCAGAAAGCTGTTAAGGAGGCAAAGCATGATCACATTTGAAGAAGCAAAAGAATTATCAAAAGGGTACAAGGTCGTACCGATAAGCATGGAAATTATGTCAGACATAAGAACACCGATGCAGGTGCTTCGTATCCTGAAAGGCGTAAGCTCACACTGCTATATGTTAGAGAGCGTGGAAAATCAGGAAAAATGGGGAAGATATACATTCCTCGGATATGATCCAAAGTTAGAGATTACATGCACTAACGGAGTGATGACGGTTAAGAATGGAAAGACCGAGGTAAGTGAAGTTAAGCATCCGGGTGAGAAGATAAAAGAAATCTTAAAGGAATACACAAGTCCTAAGATAAAGGAACTTCCTACATTTACAGGCGGTCTGGTAGGTTACTTCTCATATGACTACATAAAATACAGTGAGCCTAAGTTAAATCTTGATGCAAATGACGAAGAGGGCTTCAAGGATGTTGACCTGATGCTTTTTGATAAGGTTATCGCATTTGACAATTTCAGCCAGAAGATAATCATTATTGCAAATGCAAGAACTGAAAATTTAAGAGAAGATTACGACAGATGTGTTGATGAGATAAATAAGATAATACAGCTTATAAGAACGGGAGAAATGGTTGAGGTCAATCCGGGAAAGATTACATCAGAGTTTCGACCTCTCTTTACCGAAAAAGAGTATTGTGAGATGGTTGAAAAAGCAAAGCATTATATATATGAAGGAGATATTTTCCAAGTTGTGCTTTCAAACAGGCTTGAGGCTGATTATGAGGGAAGTCTGCTTAATGCTTACAGAGTGTTAAGAACGATAAATCCTTCACCTTATATGTTTTATTTCAGCAGTGATGATATAGAGGTCGCTGGTGCTTCACCGGAAACTCTTGTAAAACTTGAGGACGGAGTGCTTCATACATTTCCACTTGCAGGTACAAAGCCTAGAGGAAAGAATAAAGAGGAAGATGACGAACTTGAAAGAAGCCTTCTTACCGACGAGAAAGAGAGAGCCGAACACAATATGCTTGTTGACCTCGGAAGAAACGATATAGGAAAGATAAGTAAGTTTGGTACGGTGGAAGTAGAAAACTATATGGATATTTTGAGATATTCCCATGTAATGCATATTGGTTCAACGGTTAAAGGTGAGATAAGGGATGATAAAACAAGCCTTGATGCCGTAGATGCAGTACTTCCGGCAGGAACACTTTCAGGAGCACCAAAGATTCGTGCAATGGAGATAATAAATGAACTTGAAAATAACAAGCGTGGAATTTACGGCGGTGCGATAGGATATATTGACTTTACGGGAAACCTTGATACCTGTATCGCTATAAGAACTGCATTTAAGAAAAACGGAAAAGTTTTTGTCCGTTCAGGTGCCGGAATTGTTGCAGACAGTGTACCTGAAAGCGAGTACAACGAATGTATCAACAAGGCAAAAGCAGTTATGAATGCAGTTTCGATGGGGCAGGAAAGCATTTGACACTACAATATAAAAAGGAGGTTTATATGATATTACTTATAGATAATTATGACAGTTTTTCTTACAATCTGTTTCAGTTTGTGGGAACGATAAATCCAGATATTAAGGTGATAAGAAATGATGAGCTGACGGTCAGTGAGATTGAAAAACTTGCACCGAGTCATATACTTATTTCACCAGGCCCCGGAAAACCTTCTGATGCGGGAGTGTGCGAGGAGGTTATACAGTATTTTAAAGGAAAGATACCGATTCTTGGCGTTTGTCTCGGTCATCAGGCAATATGTGAGACATTCGGGGCAGAAGTTACATACGCACCGAAACTTATGCATGGCAAACAGTCAGAGGTTAAACTCGATGAAAACTGTAAGATTTTTAAGGGAATAGGTGAGAGGGCAAAGGTTGCAAGATACCATTCGCTTATCGCAAAGAAAGATACGATACCCGATGAGCTTATTGTGACAGCAGTTACCGATGATGGCGAGGTAATGGCGGTAAAGCACAGGGATTATGAGATATATGGTGTCCAGTTCCATCCGGAATCAATAATGACACCTGACGGCATGAAAATGTTAGAAAACTTTTTTGGAGAGTAACAGTTCAGACATAAAAATATAAATATAATACAATGAGCTTGTTCATTGCATTGTTGATTATATTTGCAATAGTTTAACACTATCAAGGAAGTCCCCCACTTCTATTGCGTAGAGCAATAAGTGGGGGT
>NZ_JAHLQE010000012.1 GCF_018918235.1 Eubacterium sp. MSJ-13 | reverse complement strand
TCTAATTATGGCATAATATTTGTTGATATGCTATCCGCATGGATATTTTGCGCTTACTTTGTATATGGTTTTTGGCGTGGATGGAAGCAATTATCTAAAGGAGAAGGATTTTTAGCAAGTCGGTTACCACAAAAGACAAAGATATGGTTGAATCAGAAAAAAGCAGGTCCAATCGCAGCAAAGATAGGTATTAGTTTTGTTTTATCATATGTGTTTGCTGGTATTACATTAGCTATAGCTGCTTATACGTTTATTAAAATAATATGTCGAATATTCTGTGGTATAAAATGAATTATTTTGTTAATGTTTTATTCAAGTAGTGAATTATAAGTTTTTGATTGAAATGATAAGTAGAGTGAAAATATGTATGAATTAAAAATAAAAAATGAAAAATTATTAAATCTATTGCAGAGATTGCCTGAAAAATTACCAGAAACAGGAGGAATTATAGGTGGAAAAAATCAGGAGATAACAGAATATTGGGTAGATGATGATGCTGTTTCAAAAGGAAAATACATGTGTAGATATACTCCTAATGTAGATGTAATGAATGAAAAGATACATAAATGGAGTGAGAAGAATATTGATTTTTTAGGCATATTTCATACACATTATTTTGGCATCAGGACTCTGTCAAAGGGTGATATAGAGTATATGTATAAGATAATGAATGTTATGCCTTTGAGTGTAAAAGTGCTCTACTTTCCGATAATAGTTTTTCCTGAAAAAGAAATGATTTTATATGCAATTAAAAATCAAACGATGGAGATTATTCAATGTGATTATTATATTATTTGATAATGTCTATTGTATTGTTTTTTGAAATAAAAAAGGAAGGAGTGAGTTATATGGAGAGAAAAAAGCAATGTCCAATAAGAATTCCAGCAGGCTGTTTTGAGGGAAATTGTTCTGATTGTAGGTATGCTAACTGGGATGATACAAGAGATGGAAAACCATATTGTGAAGGCGGATATGGTGGATATAATAGACCGTCTGATAGAAATGGCTGTTTTCATTATCATAGTTAGATTGATAATTAAAATTATTGTTTGAAGGCAAGCTATGTTTTTATGAGATTATGAAAACATAGCTTGTTATTGAAGTTGCAATACTATTGTATGATTAAAGGTGAGTTATATGGAGAGAAAAAAGTTAGACCATAGAGCTATACTTAGAAGTTTAAATACAAGCTTTACGGACAAAGAAGAAAAAGAAAATAGTGGTAAATTGTTATATGAGGAAAATGGTAAGAATATTTATTGGATAATTGATTTACTTATACTATTTATATTTTTAGCGATTGGAAGATATTTATATTTAAACAATATAGAAATAAAAGTGTATTGGTGGTATTTTGTTATCTTATTAATTATTGGAATAATCTATAGTATAAAAATTCGCAATGATATTAACTACAGTAAGTACGAGATTAAAATATATGAAAATTATGTTATTGCAAAAGGAGTACAAGCTATATTTAACAATAATGAAATTATAGTTGACAGACATAAAGTGTTAAATGGCGAGGGAGGAAGAAGTACGATACAAGGATATTTAATTTGTCAAGGTTCATTTGGAAGAAAAGATGTAATAATAATATTTGCTGAAAAATATGTTGATAAATCACCCAATAAAATTATAATAGAGAAATTAAATACAGGTAAGATTATTAATGCATTGGAACAAATAAGAATAAAAAATATATAATAGCATTTTATTGTTAATTTTAAATACATATGGAGAAAAGCAAGTGATATGTTAGAAACTTTATTGTGTTTTGTCATTATTTTAGCCATACTGTTTGGTGTACTATGTTCTGTTACAGGGGAAGAAAATAAGGGAAGTACAATAGTTGTAAATTGTATTACGGCAGTTATTTTATATGTTTTAGTGTTAGAGTTATTTAATCAGGATTTTTCGACAGGTGGGATTTTTGATTCAGGACTTCCATTAGTGCGGAATATAGAAAAAGCGGGAAGTGTGAGAAAGTATTTTTCAGATAGTCCTGCTTTTTTTGCATTAGATTTTGTTGAGTTAGTTACATTGACATTGATGATAAACTGGGTATCAAATACATTTTCATTTGGAAATGCAGGATTTGTTGGAAAGATTACATCAAGAATTGTTATTGTATTCGGTGGCATTATCGTTTACGGATTTTTTATGGATTTTGTAAGAGACAATATAGTTATGAAGTGGTGTGTATATTGTGTTGAATGTGTTATAACTGGTGGAAGTATTTTGTATACACCGATTTTGTTGTTGTCATTTATTACTGGATTAAAAAAGGACAGTTTTATATTAACTTACATAATTAAACAGTTCCCTAGTACATCTATAGGTAGGGCGATTTCAACAGCTATTACATCATCAGTAATATTTCTTTTGTTGATGATAGTATTGGAAACACAGTATGGAAGTGTATGTAATATATTACAGGGAACAGTAGATTCAATGGAATCGTGGGGAACAATTATTGTCATGATTATCGGTATGTATGTTTTGGTAAATAGTATAAAGAGAAAGAAATAGATATTTGGAGGAAATGCTATGAGTGGTCCCAAAATGGTAGGAGTAACTTGTGATCCAGAAGTTATTGCAAGAAATAATGAAAGATTAAGGCAGATAGGTAAAGATAATTATTATAGAGGATTGTTTGAGAATATTAATAAAGACATTGAAAATACGGTTTTATGGATACAAAATTATGGAAATGTAACATTAAACAGTATTCCTATTGGGTATGGAGATGAGTCGGGATTACTTAAAGAAGTTAAATTATTAAAAGAGCAATATGCTGATAAAGTTGAAAAAAAGAAATTTGATTTAGCGATTGTTGCTTCTCATAGTGTAGAGCAGTTAAGAAAAATGGGAGTACAGAAAGTAGAAGACATTCCAAAGTGGAAAGAGGAATTTCTGAGTGAAATGTCTTATGTACTAAAAAAGTTGCAAAAGGATATTGATGAGTTTAATTCCGGTATAAAACAAGTCAAAAAGGAAAATGAACGTGTTGCTAGAGCATCAGAAGAATGGATGAAAAAAATAGAAAAAGAGAAGGAAAAATCAGAAAAAATAAATGTCAATAGTGTTCGCATAGGAAGATATATGGGAGATGAAAAAGATATACCGTTTATGCCTGAAGAAGGTGAATATATTGATTCTGAAACATTACCTTTTACAATAGAAGAACTTGCATTATTAGAAATGCTTCAAGCTGACTTAGAGAAATATTCAAAATTTCATTATCTGACGGATAGAGAGAAAAAGTTGATTTATGGATTAGATCAAGAATTGACTTTCATAAATGATACAAGTGAAAGAGCATATTCGATGAAAAGTAAGAGAGCAGTCTTGCAACAAATGAGAATGGAATATGCGAGACTCGATAAATATGTTTCTATGCTGGTGGCTGCTCAAAATGAACAGATGGAAGAAAGAACTACTTTGGAACTCGAATACATATCGTTTTGTCAGGCATTGGATGTTAAGCGTGAAAATTATGAAGAATTTTCAATTCAAGAATTAAGAAAGCGTGTTAATACTTTGAGGAACAGGGTTGAAAAGCAGGAATCAAGGATTTATATAGAGGAAAGCATAGAAAATATTATGAAAGGTTATGGATATTCAAGTATATCATCATATCAGTTACATGATGCCGAGAGTGTATCCAGAATTATTTTTGAAGATAAGAAAGGTGAAAAAATATCAACTTCGTTTGGTGATGGAATGATTATGATGAATGTTATTGGCGAGGGGGATAATCCACCTACGGATGCCGAGGTAAAAGAAATGGTTCGTCAGCAGGTAGCGTTTTGTGATTTGTATCCGCATATACGGGAGCAGTTATTAAAAAAAGGTATTCACATTAATTATGAAAATTTAATGCCTGTTTCGGCAGAACAGACTTCAAATGAACATATTGTGCGTCAGAAGAATATTAGAAAATCAACTAAGAGGTTTAGTTTCCGTCATGTGCAGCTTGTTTCAGAATCTAAGCCTGAGAGACAGTTTGAAGATGTTAATGTACAACATTTGCAATATGTAGATAAGGAGGAATGATAAAATGGCAGGATATCATTATTGCAGTTCTTGCAAAAGAGTTGAAAGAAATATGACAATATTTCGTTGTCCGGATTGTGACAAACCATATGAGATTGTAAGTGATGATATGGAGAAGAAAAATAATAATAAAAAATGGTATATAAGATGTAGAAGTTGTAAAGAATGGACATCTTTTACTGACAAAGATGGTATTCCAAAAGCATGCCCTAATTGTTTTGATACAAATATAAAAAATGTTGGAGAAGATAGTATTCTTTCGGAAGAAGAATATCTTTTAGAAACTGGCAAAATAAAATCAGAGAATGAAATAGCAGAAAAAGATAAAGTACCAGATGACAAAGAAAAAAAGATTAGCTCAGAAGAAGCAGATAATACAGAAAATATTGGTAAATCGGAGCAGATAGATGAGTCTGAAAATAATAAAATGGCAGATGATTTTGTCGAAAAGTCTGACTGTAATGAAATAAAATTAGAAGACCATAAATCTGGAATTGAGGAAATCAATTACATAGAATTTGTCAATAACAATGATGGAAAAGTTATAAGAATAAGCAAAGGTAAGCATGTTCTTGGAAAACTTGGTGATGTTGAAAGTGATTACTTTAGTGAGAAAAGATATATTGGAAGACAACATGTACTGATTATTATTGACGGAACATGTGCTTTTATTGAGGATTGGAATAGTACAAATGGGACAAGGATTAATGGGGAGAGAATTTACAAAAGTCAGGGAAAAATGCGTATTGTAAATGAAGACATTATTACTTTGGCAGACCAAAATTTTGAGGTGAGAATTTGCAAATAGATAGATTATTATTTCCAGTGACTGCTCTTGGTCCGGGGAATAGATTGGCAATATGGACAATTGGATGTCATAAAAGGTGTAAAAAATGTGCAAATCCAGAATTACGGATGTTTGACAAAACAAAAAATATATCTGTGGAACAGTTAGAAAATATGATTTTAAAAATTGATATTATGCGAATAGATGGAATAACTATAAGTGGAGGTGAACCATTTGCACAGCCTAGTGAACTAAAAAAATTTTTGCAGAAAATATCATCGAAGGTTGAGGATATTCTTGTTTTTTCGGGATATACATATGAAGAACTATTAAAAATACAAGATAGTGATGTGCAGGAATGTTTTAAGTATATAGGTGTACTTATATCTGGGGAATACATTGATGAAAAAAATGACAACAAAACAGCCCTTATAGCGTCTACAAATCAAAAGATATATTTTTTAAAAGAAAATCTTAAAGAAAAGTACAAAAAATACATGGACAAAGGTCGACAGATTCAAAATATTTTTTGGAAAGATGAACTTATGTCGGTAGGAATACATAACAGTGAGAGGAGTGTGTAAATTATGAATATGCCTAAATGGATTCGTGAATTTGAGTGTTTTACAAAAATAAAGAACTGTATTGTGATAGAAGGAAATATTTATGATGAATATCCAGTGTTAGATGAGGATAATGAAAAATGTGCTAATTTTTTTAAATTAGATAATTATATTCA
Organism: Eubacterium sp. MSJ-13; assembly: GCF_018918235.1. Lineage (GTDB taxonomy): Bacteria > Bacillota > Clostridia > Lachnospirales > Lachnospiraceae > Butyribacter. The sequence continues at coordinate 21,565 of NZ_JAHLQE010000012.1, read as the reverse complement.
TAAAACATTATCTGCAAACGGATATAATGTGTGCTTTTATGATCCGGTAAATGGATTTTATAACAGAAATAAACAAAAGAGTGCTGTTTCAGTTTTTTCTGAAACAATGACTGAATTTGAAGAAAACAAATCACAATTATCAGAATATGACAAACAGTGCTTAGAAGCATATCATTATATGGAAGAAACACAGGATGATATTAGAGTGAATGGTCAGATTGGCAGTGCAATAATGTGTGATACATTAAAGGCAAGTGAATATATTAAGAAAATACTTATTGAAAATAGAAATCCAGCTGTTGTTTGTGTAAATTTTGCGTCACAGACAATTGCAGATCCAACACGAATGCAGGAGGCGGAACGTGCAATTTTTATGAATCTACTTTATGCATCGATGAATGCAAGAAGAAACTTTAGTCAGGAGGACAAAAGAAAAAGACAAAATCTGTTGATAATGATAGTTGACAAGGTCAATGATATTCCTGCTTGGTTTTATCTAGATAATCCTAATGTTAAGAATATTATTTTGCCAACACCGGATAAACATATTCGGGTGGAATATGTTAATTTGTATCGTGATTTTTTTGAAGAAAGAAATAGTGATTTGACATCAGATGAACAGGAAAAAAGAATAAATCATTTTATAGATATAACTGATGGAATGAAAATACTTGATCTTAAAGGAATAATGGAATTAAAGATGATTCAGCCTGAGGGTGATAGGAGCCTTTTGGATGTGACGGCATTGTATAAATATGGAATTAAGGAGAATCCGTGGGATGCAATCGAAAGAGGTCAGATTGAGAATGCAGAACAGAAAATTAAATGTAGAGTAAAGGGACAGGATTTAGCTGTTCAGAAAAGTATATCTGTAATAAAAAGGGCTAAAACAGGTTTATCAGGACTTCAACATTCGTCTAATTCAAAGCCAAAGGGAATTTTATTTTTTGCAGGACCAACAGGTACAGGAAAGACAGAACTTGCGAAATCTTTGGCAGAACTTTTATTTGGGGATGAAAGTGCATGTAGAAGATTTGATATGAGTGAATATGCAGAAAGCCATTCTGCACAAAAGTTGTTTGGAGCACCTCCGGGATATGTAGGTTATGAAGCAGGAGGTCAGTTGACAAATGTCATTAAAGAACATCCTTTCTCATTATTGCTTTTTGATGAGATTGAAAAAGCATCACCAAGTATATGGGATAAATTTTTGCAGATTCTTGAAGATGGAAGAATGACAGATGGACAGGGAAATACTGTGTATTTTTCGGAATCCCTGATAGTATTTACAAGTAATCTTGGAATTTATAAGGATATCGGAGGTGTTAAAACACGAGTGGTAGATATCAATATGCCTTATGAGCAGGTTGAAAATACGGTGACAGAGGGAATACAGGATTATTTTCATGAAAAGGGAAAACCAGAAGTATTAAACAGAATCGGAAAGAATCTGATAGTATTTAATTTTATTCAGCCTGATGCTGCAAAGGAGATTATGAAATCTCAGATAAATAAGATATGCGAGAAAATTAAGGAAACGAAAGCAATTACAATTCAATTAAGTGAAAATGTATGGAAAAAAATAGAAGAAAAGGTTCTTGGAAACCTTGAAGAAGGTGGACGAGGTGTCGGAAATGTGGTAGAGGAGTATTTTATTACACCATTATCTAATTATGTGTTTGATAGTCATATTGAAAAAGGCAGTGTACTCCACATTACGGATATTTTAGAAACAGATGGCATAGCAAAATTGGTTTGTGGGTGATATGAATGTTGAGATATGTTGGTATTGTTGATAGAGGATTAGTTCATGAAACAAACGATGATGCTGCGATGCTAAAGCATTCAGTTATACATGATGGTTTTTTTGAGGGGGAGTCTCTGATAGAGGGAGGATTGTTTGCTGTCGCAGATGGTGTGGGTTCTATTGAAAATAGTGAGCTGGCATCTCGTTATGTACTTTATTGTCTTGAAGAATGTAATTCCAGAAAGTCTGAAGAAATAATTCAATGTATAAATGAGGCAAATAGTGGTCTTGTAAAAAATCATTATGGAAATATATTAAGCACTACATTGTGTGTGGTTGGAATATTGGGAAGCCAATTGGTTTCATATAATGTTGGAAATAGCAGATTATATAGGTTTAGAGGGGGCTTTTTGCGTCAGTTGACAAGAGATCATTCTAAAGTTCAGGAATTGCTTGATACTGGGATTTTGAATGAAGAAACAGCAAAAGATTATCCGGGAAAAAATATCATTACCAGATGTTTGGGTGCGGCAGACTTTTCAACTGATTGGATAACCGTTACGGAACATAGGGAGAATTTTAAATACAACGATATCCTAATGTTATGTACAGATGGAATACATGACTATATTAGGATTGAAGAATTGGAAAGTATTCTTTCAGATGATATGTCTTTAAGAGAAAAAGCAAAGATGATAATTCAGTGTGCACATGACAAAGGCGGGCAGGATAATGAAACAGTAGTGCTTATAGAGAAAAATGAATAAACAGTTCACAGAGATTTATCATTGCTGCTTTTATAAAATAGATGATTATTTTTTGATTATGAGTTACGAGCAAGGAGAAAAATAATATATGGATAACAAGGTAAAGAATGAAAAAACAACTGCATTGCCGAACATGTCAGAAAATGTAAAGACGAGTGCACTGTCGAACATGTCAGAAAATGTAAAGACGAGTGCATTGCCGAATATTTCAGAAAATGTAAAAACGAGTGCATTGCCGAACATGTCAAAAAATGAAAAGACGAGTGCACTGCCGAATATTTCAGATAATTCAAATACAGATACATTACTCGCTATGGCTGAGGATGGAAACAATAATTATATGCATGAAGCGGTACATGGAAATACAAGAAAATTTTATGGAAATAATGTCAATAACAATGGCAGTAAAGAAAAAGTAATCGTTAATGAGAGTGGGGAAAAACATTATAAAACTATCGGCAAATGTTTCAATGAAGGTGGAGAGGCTGAATTATATTATAGTGAATGTATTGAGACAAAAGAAAGATATGTTGCAAAGATTTACTTTAATAGAAAATATAATACACATATTGATGATTTTATCGATGCCGTTCAACCTGATTCTAAGGATGGTTTGATGGAAATATGTGATAGAGGATTTGTGGAAGGACAAGGTGATAGGGCGTATATTTTGCCTGATTATTCTGGAACAGAGAATTTGTTTGAATATTTGAAAAGTCATACTTTGTCTGAAAATGAAATAATAGAATTTATAAAAAATATAAGTGAATCGTTAAATATAATGCATATAAAAGGTTATTATCATAGGGATATAACTCCGCATAATATTTTATATAATGGAAATTTGGAAAGACCAATTATTATTGATTATGGACTTATAACTTATGCTAATTTAGCTATAAATGATAATGCGTCAACTGGGAATGTTAAGAGAACACCAGGATATGCACCACCGGAATTTTTTGAATCAAGAGGAGTAAGCGAAAAAGGAGATGAGGTTGAGGCAGATTCAAAATATGATTTCTTTCAATTAGGGGTTGTTATAAGTGATATTTATTGTAGCATGAATTCTGGAAAAGCAGAAAGTTTTTTTAAGATGGATGAAGAAGTTCGTATTGCCTGTAAATATGCAAAATTTAAATTTCCGCCTAACTTAGAAAAAAATGAGAGAATGGTAAATCTTATAAGAGCTTTATTACGGTATAATTCTGTAGAACGTGCGGGATATAGGGAGGTAATGGATTGGCTAGATGGTGCTGTTCTTGAGGTGGATAATCCAACTGAAAAAGATAAAAAAGCTCAGTATATGTATCAATTTGATGCAAAAGACTGCCATTCGGAGGAAGAACTTGCCAGGGCGATGGCTCTTAGCTGGAAGAAGGGAATTGAAGAGGTAACAAGAGGAAGATTAGGAGAAAATTATAAAAATAAATTGGGGATGGAGTATAAGAGCTCATCAGATAGGATTAGTAATATTGAGTATGATTATGAAAATGTTTCTCTTGATATTTCAAAACATGCAGCATTAGCTGAAATAGTCGCTTTATTGGGAAAGAATATGGCATTTGCATGGAAAGGGCGTATTTATGAAGATGAAAATGGAAATACGGATTACAGAGCTGTAGCAGAAGAATTATATAATGATGCTGAAAATGCAGATGGAAATGAGTTCGATGAGCTGATAGGCTCACGTGCCCTAAAAGAGTTACTTTATCCTCAGATTCGTTTTGTAGATGAGAACTCATCTGAAGATGACAAGCAAAATGTAGATTATTATACCTGTATGAAAAATATTGAATATTTAAATAATATGGCAAAAAAATCTAAAAATTTAGCTAAGTATTATTTGGCAGAACTGTGTTATAAAACTGCAGAGAGTGGCAGTATGGACAGTTATGTAATTGATAAATATACGAAAGGGAAAACAAAAAATCTAAATGATTTTATAAAAGATACTTTTTCAAGTGATAATATTGATTTGGCGATGAAAATAGTAAACACTGACAGTGCCGAATTAAGTAATCCGATATTGAAGTTTTTAGTTGATTATAAGGAGAGTGAATGCTTAAAAGCTTGCCTTATAAGTGTGTATGGCTTGGATTATAAAATGCTTGATGAAATTAAGACGGATGGTTCTGAGGTAGAGCAAGTTTTAGAGTTGATCGTATTGTTAGCTTTTTGTGATGATGTAAAGAACAATGCAATAAATATTAAGAAAAATTTTATGCAGACTTGTTATGTTAGAGTGATATGTAATTATATAAAACAAAAAAATAACTGGGAATATATTGACATTACTGGAAATACAAAAGCCAGTGAGTATAAAAAGCGTCTTGATCATGGAGAAGATATTTTAAAAGAGGAAATGGGTGGTTTGGGAGATTGTAAAGTGTTTTGTGCATTTGTAAGACACTTGTATGATTTACAGAACTTAATTGCGGATTTGATAAAAATATTTGTTTATGACAAAGAGATAATATATTCGGGAATGCTTTTATGTACACAAAAACAAGGAACAAATGCATTTATAAACAGTGCTATTGTAGCACAAAGTGAAAAAAGTAATCTTTGCTTGGTGGATGAGAATTTTCTTATTCCAAGATGTGTGGCAGAGACATATTGTAAGGGGAAATTTAAGATTGAAAATCCTAAGCTTCAGAAAGATATAGCAAAGCAATCGGTTGAAGTTACATATGAATATGTTAAAAAGTTTAGAAATACTTTTAGGGCATTGGCGGGAAAGGGATTAGATGGGCTTCTTTCTAAAAGTAAAACAAAAGTGTTTTTTGACTTTGCGGTAGTTTTTTTAGTGGTGTTATTAGGGATTGGTCTAGTGTTATCAGGAATTGTTTTTGCTACAGGTAAGGACTTTAATGGTAATGATTTAAGTAAGTCATATCTGATTGGTCTTGTGGTTTTGGATATGATCTCCGGATGCATTTTTTCTTATGGATGTCGTTCAGACTTGAAAGATATGTGGGATAATATTAAATTATACAAAAAAGGCTGTGAGTTGTATAAAAGAAGTAGAATAATTGAAGTGACACAAAATAAACTCGAAGCAATGGTTGCAAACAACAGGATTGGCAGACTTGCTTCAGATGAAAAGGAAATTGCTAAAATGTCTGGTCTGCTAGAAAAAGGAGTGAGTATATATTTTGAAAAGTACAATTTAAAAGGAATAGATAGTTCGTATAATAAGAGTAGAACTGTAAAATTGATTTTTGTGGCAGCAGTGGCAATGATTTTATTTATGTTTAATCATATACCGGCAAAAAAAGTTTTGGGAGCTATGTGGAATAATAATATAGACAAAGCTAGTTCGTTTTCACAGGAAAGTGTGAAAATGCATGGAGTTATGCGTGCATTTAATTTAAAAGTAACAAAAGGCGTACTTTTTATAACAGAGTCAAATGCTGATAGAAGTCTCATAAATCCATATAATGCTGATGATCTAAACACAAAACAATTTAAAAGTAAAAGACAAAAATATTATGATATGTGTGATGATGCTGATTATGTGATAAGTAAAAAGTTAAAAAATACACTTGATAAGATTGATATTTCAAAATCAGAATATAAAAAAGGAAATGATGCAAATAATAAAGGAAAAACAGAAAAAGCAGTAGTACATTATTTAAAAGTCATATCAAGGGATAGTAATTATGCAAAGGCACAGAAATATTTAAATAAATATTTGAAAAAATTATATGAAAAGCAACAGGTATATATTGAAAGTGGTGATATTAAAGAGCTAAAAAAAATAGCAAAGAAATATAAGAAAATATGTGAAGAAGGGTGTAAAGATTCAAGATTAAATGAGATGTATAAGATTTTAAAGAGTGGTTCAGATGTAAATCAGTTGTCCCAAAAACTTGTAGCTTTACAGTTACAAGATGCAGAAAAAGAATGGAAAACAGATAATCTTTCTAGGATTGTGTGTGAAAAAAGTTCTGTGAGAGGAATCTATTATATTATTGTTGAAAAGAAAAATCCATGGTATTTAAGTATCTTTAGAAAATGTTATGAAGAAAAATATCTGTTTAGTACTTATGGCATATATTCTAGTCAGGAGCTTCCTGAAAATATTGAATTTGAATCAGATGGCGTTGAGGTTAGTGCGAAAGAATTGGAAAAAGATTCTGGTTATAAAAAATATCTTAAATTGTTAAAATAAAATATTAATGTTAAAGCGCTTTGCTTGTAATTATAAAAATGCTTATGAAGGAGAAAAGTTGTGAATAAGGATTCAAGAATTTATTATCGAGAAAGATACTCTGAAGTGATTCATGCTGGGGATGATCCAGTAGAGGTTGTGAATAGTTTGGTTAAACAACTTATGCAGAATGATCCGGAAGCAATGGATGTGGTTTGCAGGGTGATTTATTATAAGTTTTATGATTTGGCGGTGCGTTATGCCCAGCAATCAAAATGGACATCGGATTATGTAGATGTAATCTTAAATGAAGCATGTGAAAATTTTTATAGGATGTGTACTAGAGGATTGGATGAGTCTGTGCTGACTCAGGGAGTATTTGGACTATTGTATAAAGCAGTGTATTATGCGTATCGTCATATAATAAACGAAAATATAAAATATTCTCAAAAGACTCAATTTGAAAATGATGATGCTGATGATATAGAAAAAATTAATGCAAAGAAAAATCTGGAAGATAATATTACATCAGATGTTTTAGGGGATGTGCTTACAAGGGAAGAAGATGCTTGTGATAAAAAGGTAATTGATTTTTTCAGGCAGGCATTGATGGAGAATAAAGAAATTCCATATCAGATGATTACATATTGTTATGCGTCATTATTACCTATGATGTTTAAGGAAAGTAGTGACGATCTGTTTAAAGAAAATATAAATGACTTGTCATCAAGAGGAAAAGGACATTCGTGGTTTAAGGATGGAAAGATTGGTGGAGATATTAATAAAAATAGTTCTATTCTTTTGAAATGGGCGGTAGATGCAATGAACGAGAAAACTACTGGCTTTTTAAGCGAAGAATTCGAAAATTTATATCAGAAGGAACCAATAGTTGGAATGCCGTTTTCTTGGGGAGTGTCATATCAACTTGCTTTAAAGGAGGAGCAAAATGGAAGGTTAAATAAAGATATTGTGATTACAGATGAATTTGATATATTGCGAATAAAAAACTGGCCTTCCAGAGTGGAAATGAGATTATATGAAGATACAAAGAAACGGATGTATCAGGACAAAGAATTCCGAAAATCAGCAGTTGGACGAGCTGAAAAGATTATTTATGATTTGAGCAGATAAAGGAAATGTAATTGGAGGTGACAGGGATATGGAACATATGGCAGAAAAACAAATTAATAAGTTGACATATTTTTATTTAAATAAAAAAATTCTAACAAATGATTTGGTCGAAGTTAAGAAACATATGGCACAATGCCAATCTTGTTATGAAAAGTTTTGCGTTAGTGTTGTTGCAGCACATGAATTGGGGGAGAAAGGCTTTTTTGATTTGTCTAGATTAATTGACGACGGGAATTATGAGAAAGATAATTTTTTTGTTCGAATAAATAATCTTAAGGGGAAGTTGAAGGTATCGGTTAATCAGACATTAGAAAATACAGTAGCAAAACTTTGGAATTTTACACCAGAATCACAATCTGCAGTCGCTAGAGGGGCGGATAACAAAGATAGACAAGTTTTTGTCAATAATTTGTCAGAATATTCTACTATTTTTACACAGGAAGACTGCTTGAGTGTTCGATTGGATGATGAGTATTTTAGCGATAGAAAGTATGAGGCTGTGTATATTGAAGATGGAGAAAAGACAATAATTCCATTTACATATAATGAAATGGAGGAGTGTTTTGAAGTTGTTATTAAGGTTAAAGATAGTGAATATGAATTGATAATTAGGGAGATTAAAGAATGAAAATTGAGGAATTGGCTGGAAATTATTGTACTATGTCTACAGAAGAAGAGGATTTTGAAGTGGAGATATGTGATACAGTAGAGTTTGATAATAAGTCCTATGTTTTTATGCTGCCAGTGGATGAACCTGATTCAGAAGATATTTATATTGCACAGGAAAATATAAATGGAGATGTTTGTGAATATTATCCAGTGGAGAATGATACGCTTCTAAACACTTTGTTTGAAATATTCAAAGAAAGGAACAGTGAACAGTTCAAGTTTGAAGATTGATATTTTTTGGTGGGGAGCGATTGTATATGTTTGGGAAAAAGAAAGATTTAAAAGTAATAAATGAAGTTATTCGATTGAATGATGAAGCTGTTTGTGCAGAGGAGCAAGGTAATATACCTCAGATATTGACTTACATTGATAAGGCATTGGTAATGTCTGATAAAATTAAACCATATTATCTTATTAAATGGATCGTAAGATGTAATCATACCAGATACCATCTTCTGTATGATCCAAATGTAGACAGAAAGCGGTGCAAAGAGAGATATATATACTTAAGAAATATTGTAAAAACTGATATTTCTCAGCAACAATTTAAAATAATTAAAGAACAGTATAGTATTTTGTTAACTGATCTAATGTCATTGACACTTGATGGAACATCAAGTGAATTGTTTGAAAGCCTTTTAGAGGAAGTGATTACCCTAAGTAAAGATAATGAAATCGGAGAAAAACGAAGAGAGTATTTGCAGATTATGTATTCAGGATTGGCGGCTTCATATCATATACAAATGGGAAATTATGCTGTGGGACTTCATTACGGAACAATGATCTTAGATAAGATAGAGCATGATGATGAAATTAGCACTTTAAATTTATTTTTTTTAAACCAGTTAATATTTACTTATGCAGCATCAGGGCAAGGGGATCATGCTATTGATTTGGGAAGATTTTTGTATGTTAAATATTTAAAAGATGAATTACAGATTGATAATATGGATGAGATTCATCGAATGCTTTGCGGTTATACGATGTCATTAACAATAAAAGGCGAATATCGTTTAGCCTTTCATATTTTGAGGAAGGTATTTGATAAAGGAATTGTGAATGATTTGGATGGCGGCACATATTTATCAAATTTATATTTTCTGCTTATAGAGGTTGCCGAAAGATGCAAAGTTACATTAGATGATAACATTTATCAAAATGCAGAGCAGTTGCTAGAAAAAAGAAAGCAAACAAAGGATTTTCGATCTGAATATGTAACAGAAAAAACAGCATTGGATTTGATTTCAGCATTGCTTTCTAAAATGCAGAAAAAAAATTATATTGAATTTTTAGATAATGTGTATGATAGATATATGGAAGAGGGATGTCCGGAAGGAGAATTTGTTGCTTATTTACCACAAATGGTAATGTTATTGAGGGAGTATGGAGAATTAAAAGAAGAAACAAAGTTAAAAAACTGTGGCAGGCATTTGATGGTTCAGTTATATAAATATATTCAACAATGTCAGTATTATATAGACAATGACAGGATGTTGGAGGCACTTGCAAATGCGGAAGGTGCTTTTGTGTTTGCGTACTCTTCATTAGTAAAAAATATGCCCATTGAGGTTAGGTTTGAATATATATTAAATTATAAGAATTTGTTGCCAACGATTGTAAGATACAGAGATAATCAGATAAGTAACAATACAGAACTTTGTGAAATTTTAAAGGAAGTAAATAATGTTAAGGATTTGATCGCACAAATGTCTAGTAGTTTATTTTCTCAGACAGCAAATAAAGAAAATATAGAAGATTTACAGGTTAGATTAACGGAATTGGGAAATCTGTTTTCTGCAAAATATGGAAAACGCAATAAGATACCACATTATTCTGTTTATGAGTTTGAACGGAGCGTGCCAGAGCATTCCATTGTACTGGATATGTTCTTTTCGAAATCAGATTTATATTTGCAGCCTATAGAAGACATTGTGCAGTCATATGATTATGATATGTTGGAATGTTTTATTTGGATAAAAGAAAGGGAGCTTACTTTACAATATCATAAAAATGAAAACATTACGGAGTTAATGGAAAGCTTAGAGGAGTTTTTAAAAGTGGTGCAAGATCCTCATCGAAAGTATAGAAAAAGAGCAGGAGATGTTTATACTAAACTATTTGGTGATTGTATGGATGATGTTACCAGGATAGAAACGATTTATATTTGTCCACATACGGTAGATGCAAATGTGCCATTCGATGTTGTCCTTATGCAGAATCCTAAATTGCAAGGCTGTAAGATAGTATATATGCAGACTATGAGAGAAATATTTTATCGTAATGAAGATTCAAAACTAACTGATATTTGCATTGTTGGAAATCCAAGTTATAGTTTAAAAGACAACTATTCAGAGGATATTAAATCTGGAAAAAGAGGAATGCATCTTGTACCGTTGCCTTTTAGTGAATATGAAGCGAGAAGCATTGCTAATATATATGGCAAAGAATGCTATATTGGGAAGAAAGCAATGAAAGGCTGTATTAAATCTGGTTATCGAATGTTTCATATAGCTACACATGGATTTAAAGAAAGGGAAGATATAGAAAATGTGTGGTATTCAAGCGCTTTATCCTTTGCCGGAATTGTAGATTGGATGGATTCGGGAATTGAGCGGGGAGAATATGGTAATGGGATATTGACAGCAGATGAGATAAGTAGGTTGGATTTGGGGGGGGACGGAGCTGGTTGTTCTTTCGGCATGCAATTCGGGAAACAGTTTATTATATAGTTCGAATCACCTTGCTGGGTTACATATTGCTTTTGCGGCAGCAGGTGTTAATTATATTGTCTCTTCATTATGGGAGGTTGATGATTTTGCTACCGCAGTGTTAATGCAGTTGTTTTCAGAAGAATGGAATAATGGAAAATCTGTTGAAAAATCTCTGCTGGATGCGAAAGAGAAAATGCGAAATATGACAGCAGGCGAAATATATTATTATATTGCTAGGAATGATGCGATTGACAGTATTCCAAATGAAGTGTTGGATGATATTTTAAGTATGGATTCAGAGCGACGGATATTTGATGCACCTTATTATTGGGCTGGATTTGTTTGTTATCAAAATATGTTTAAGCAAGAGGTGGAAAACAAATGAATATAATAAAGAAAATATTTAGTAAAAAACAAAAGAGTTTAAAAGAAGTAGAAAAAAATAAGACGATAATTGTAGACGGAGAAGAAGTGGAATTGCATCAGGAAGCAATAGAACTTCTTAATATTTATGAGAATAATATTGAAGCTGCACGAGATGAGAATGGGGAAGCCCAGTTGGAAGTTGGTAAGGCTTTAAAAAAATTTGCAGATTATTATTGGTATGGGATGAATAGGATTGACGAAGCAATTGATTGGCTGAAAAAAGCAGCAGACAAGGGCTACGGAGCAGCCTATACGCAGCTTGGTATGTACTATTATAGTGAACGTTATGAGAGGTTGGATTATGAAAAAGCATTGTCTCTATTTCATAAAGCGTTACAGTTAGGTGATGCAGAGGGAGTGTATCAGATAGGATATTCGTACCAAAATGGATATGGAGTAGAAAAAGATTTATATGAAGCTTTTTCATGGTTTTTAAAGGCCGCTGAATTAGGGAGTGGGGAAGCAATGGAGGAAGTGGGGATTGCATATTATGAGGGGAATGTTATAGAAGAAGATAAAGATAAGGCGTTTCAATATTTGTCAAATGCTTTAGTAAAGTGTGAATATCACTTAAAACATTTTTATTATTATCTTGCGCTTTGTTATATGAAAGGTGAAGGTACAGATAAAAATCCAAAAAGAGCTGTAGAAGTTTTGGAAAGAGTAAGCAAAAAAAGTATTTCAAGAAAATATGATGAAGAGAGAAATCTGTTGGCATATTGTTATGAAAACGGTATTGGGACGGAAATGAACATAGAAAAAGCAATGGAAGTGAGAAGGCAACTAAAGAATAGTGAAAAATTTTGGGATGATTTTGCAGCTATAATGATTTCAGATAAGAGTGCAGAGTGAAATTTGTGATTAAATAATATAATAGAGGATCTTGAGTTTTAAAAGGAATCAAGATCCTTTTTGAGTTTTTTGAAAAAAATAATGGATATATCAGTATAAGGATTGTCAAGAGAAATGAGGTGTTGCAAGTATGAAATATGACAAAATGATATTAGGAAACGATTTTTCAGTGACAATGGATTGCAATGTTACTCAGACAAATAATAATGTAATTGTTGTTGGAACATCTGGATGTGGAAAATCTATGAGTATTACGGAAACAAATCTTTTATATACAGAAGAGACGAGCGTAGTTGCATCTTTTGCTAAGAGAGCTAGAGTAGAAAAATACATTCGTTTATTTGCAAATAGAGGGTATGAAGTGATTGACCTGAATTTTGCGAATCCACTTCATTCTGCCATGGGATATGATCCTATGGATTATATAACTTCATATGATGATATTTCTTTTTTAGCACGAGCAATTGTTTCGATGGATGATAGGGGAAAGTTGGGAAAAGTTGATCCGTACTGGGATCAGACAGCTATTTCATTACTTTCAGCATTGATTGCCCATGAAGTTATATTAAAGGATAAAGCAACAATGAAAGATGTTATAGATTTATTTCACAGACTGAAAATTACCAGTTTAATGGAGGTAGTTACGACTTCATTAGATGCAGATTTTGATGAGTTGGAAAAAAGAGATTTCTATAGTTATGTAGTAACAATGTGGAAAACTTTTAAAGCATGTCCATTACGGACGGCACTTTGTGTGCTTTCATCGCTTTCAGCGATTATTGATACGGCTTTTTGTGGAGAATGTATCAATATATTAAAGAAGAAAGAAAAAATAGATTTTGAGAAAATATCTGAAAAAAGGGTGGCTGTATTCATTACCACTTCAGCGGTTAATCCGGCTCTGAATGTGTTTGTGAATGTCTTTTATAGTCAGATGTTTAAAGAATTGTTTGAAGTACGAGAAAAAAATGCGGAGGTTGGTATTCCAATCCGGATTATTTGTGATGATTTTGCATGTGGTGCCAAAATATATAATTTTCATGAATATATAAGTATATGCAGGGAAGAGAGGATTTCTATAACAGTTATGCTGCAAAGCGAATCGCAATTACAATCTATATATGGTGAATACGAAGCACAAACTATTTTAAACAATGCAGATACTTATGTATATATGGGTGGCAATGATGTACGGACAGCTGAGCATATAGCAAAGCGAGCTGGGAAAACAATATTTGAAATATTGTATATGCCGGTGGGGAAGGAAGTGATTTTTCGAAGGGGGGAAAGTGGACCAATCTTGGTTGACAGATATGATCTGCTAAATGATAAAAAATATTTGAGTGTATTTTCATAATATTGAGTTTTTTTCACTGATTCTTCTGATATATGGTTAGAAAGACAGGAAGGAGAGTTTGTGGATTATGGATAAACACAGTTTAAGAATTATTTTGATTCAATTAAGAGATGCAACGGAATGGTCGCAGAAATATTTTGCAGAATATTTTTACATTCCAAGAAGAACATTGCAGGAGTGGGAGCATGGAAAGCGTGGGATGCCAGAATATTTGCTGAGGCTTATTGTTTATAAGTTGGAGAATGAGGGAATTGTAAAAGGTTTTTCAAAAAAATTCAGTTAACGGTGAGTAAAAGTTGAGAAAAAGATGATGTAGTATTAAATAAAACAGGAGGTGAATTCGCTACGAAGGATGAAATTAAAAGGAACAGAACATAGTATAACAGATATCAACGGAAAGGACAAGGTGATAATTATGAAAAAAAATGTTTTCAAAAAACTGATCAAGGGAGTAGTATGTGTAGCAATGGCATTAGCAGTATCTATTACAGGAGTTCCGATTGTTGGAGGAAATGCTGGGATTATCACTGCGACTAAAACAGCAGAAGCAGCTACGGTGACAAACAGATTGCCTATAGTGACTTATACTAGAAATATATCGGGTAATTTAACGACTTATTCTGATACTTCATTGACAAAATCGGTAGGCTACATATGTTATTACGATCGTTGTACAATTTTAAATGTTTATAGTAATGGTGTGGTAAAAGTAAGCTATCCTGTAAGAAAAGGTACACGTACTGCGTATGCGCCGATGTCAGGGTTCTTTGGAAGTAATGATTTTGGGACAAGAACAGCGAGTGCGGGAGCACGCAGAACAGTATACAGAAAGAGCAGTGGAAACGCTACAATTGGAACAGTTTTCTCTACGGACGATGTTACAATCGTAGCACTTGATGTATCATCTTGCAGAACCCAGATTATATATCCAACATCATCTGGGTACAAGCTTGGTTGGATTAATGGTCTTTTTAAAATTGCAGATGGAAATAGTAACAGTAATAATAACAATCAGAATAATGGTGATAGTTTTGTGTCACTTCGTGCAAAATATCCTAACAATTCTTTATGGAACGGCAGTTATCGGGGAAAAGCATGGCAGTGTCATGGCTTTGCATTAACTTTAGGCTATGAAAGGACAGGAACGGATCCATATGGATGGTCAAAGGTCTATAACTTAAATTCATTGAAGCCGGGCGATATAATAGTGTGTAAAAGACCACATACCATTATGGTAACTGGAGTATCTGGTAATACAATTACTTATGTGGATTGTAATTGGGTTGGAAAGAATAAAGTAAGATGGGATCAGACAATAGGGCGTTGGCAGATCACCTCAAAATTTGGAAGTTTAAAGTATGTAATGGTTAGTCCAAAATAACAGTCTTTAGAACAATAATCTATATTGATAAAGCAAATGGCAAAATGCTCAAATTACTAAAAATGCTAAAAGAACTGTTAATAGTAGCTATGTATTAGGTTATGCAATACCGAATTATTGATTGATATTATATACTTTGAACTGGAAACAATTTGCTCTAGTGTCTATTCTGTCTGTTGTTTTAGGGAGAATAGGCACTAGTTAAAATAATGAAAGCACAAAGTAGTATTTGACAGAAATTCAACTATTAATTTGACAATGGTAGACTTGAAAGTATAATAAGTCCATGAGAAGGAGGGATTTATATGGGATTGTTTCAGAAATTGCAAGATGAAAAAAAGCGTATTGAATTTGCGAGTTTAATGGGGGATACTCCTGATTTTTCAAGATTGCGACAGATTGCAGCTGCATTTAATGAACAAAATGACACTAATCTGAATATTGCAGGGACAGATAAAGAGTTATGGAAAAGTATTTCGCAGTATTTTAGAGAATTGTTGCGTGATAGTTAATAGAAAGTGGTGAGTGCAATGCGTGTTGAAAATCTGAAAGAGGATAGTAAATTTATTGTTGTAGTCGGGGTATGTGAAACCAAAGCTGATAAGGTGTTTTTTCAGTATTGCAAAATTGGGTAAAATTATTGGGGAACAACATACGAAAATTTAGCCAAGAATAATAATAGCAAAATATTTTCAAGAAAAGAGAAAGGAAAGGTGAAAAATATGAAAAATAATAGAAAGTATTTTCTTTTTGCAGCTTTAACTTTTGTAATGTTTATTGGTGTGCTGTTAAACGGAAGTTCAACAAGAGCGGATGCTGCTACAAGAAAATGTTACACAATCAATACATCGAACACAAGAGTATATTCAGATACAGCATTGACAAGGGGATATGGCTGGATTTATCCTACAGATCAGGTTTCGGTTATCCTTGTTACCGGAAGATATTCAAAAGTTTCATATCCGGCAGGAAATAGAGTTAAAACGGGTTATATATCAACAGGAGCTATCTTAACAGCAACAGGAGGAACAACATATACATCATCAGGAAGATTTACAACTTACAGAAGAGATAATACAGCAAATACATATGGATATGTTGATACAAATGATAGTGTAATGGTACTTGGAACAAGAGGTTCGTTTACACAGATAAAATATAATATTGCAGGCGGATTTAAGTATGCATTCGCTTGGACATCTGATGTGGACAAGTATGTGAAAAAGATAGGAAATAGTGGTGGAAATACAGTATCAGTTCCAAATGGAACTTATACATTGGTTTCAGCGTTAAATAATAATTATGTAGCGGATATATCAGGTGGAGACACTTCTTGTGGAGCAAATTGTCAGCTTTATCAAAGCAATGGAACAGATGCTCAGAAATTTAGATTTACTTATAATTCAGATGGTTATTATACAATAACAAATATTAATTCAGGAAAGGTGCTTGATTGTGCAACTGGAGGCTCAGAAGATGGGTTAAATATATGGCAGTATGATTCAAATTCAACCTCAGCACAGCGTTGGAAATTAACAGATGTTGGTGGTGGATATTATACAATTACTTGTAAGTGTAATGGTAAATGTATTGATGTATCTGGTGGGAATGTTTATGATGGTAATAATATTCAAATTTATGAATCAAATGGAACAGCAAGTCAGAAATGGAAATTAGTAGCTGTAGGAAGTTCTTCATCTGCTACAGTAGCTCAGAGAATTGTAGATTATGAATTAAGTCAGCTTGGAATTGGAGACTATAAAGGTAATAATAATGTTAAATATAATACATGGTATTATGGAAAAGCAGTATCAGGCAGTGGGCATGCTTGGTGTATGGCATTTCAGGCATATTGCTGCAATCAGATAACAGGTTCTAATAATGCTGTTCCAAAAACTGCAAGCTGTACATACGCAGTAAATGAATTTAAAAAGAGAGGACAGTTTTATTATAGTAAATATTATGGAGGAAACTATACACCAAAGGTAGGAGATATTGTTTATTATACAAATGGTTCAAAATACAGTTCATGTCATGTAGGAATGATTATATCAGATCCAGTTAATGGCTACTTACAGACCGTTGAGGGAAATATACAATGTAGTGATGGAAATTGGAAAGTAGTCAAATTTACAAAGAATGCAAAAAGAACAATTAATAATAGTTATGTATTAGGATACGCAGTACCAAATTATTAATAATCGTATAACAGCAAAAAAGGTTTAAAGGCCTGAATAACCATGATTGAGAATATATTATATTGTGGATGTTCAGGCTTTAATAAATTTTAAAGATATATTGCAGCAACAGATAAAAGATGCTATTATTTTATATAAGAGGAAAATATTCTTAAGGTAGAGGGGAGCAACAAGAATTTATATATTGATTTTACTTGAAATATAGATTCTTATTGGAAAGATGGAGGAAAATGAATGGGGAAAGAAAATGACATTCAATGGCATTTGGGATTTTGTGCCGCAATGGAATTAGAGTTGAGAGAGTATGCAGACAGGCTGGAGTTTCACAGAGAATATCCACTCAGTAGAAAGCCGTTGCTTATAGATCTGCTTGTGGTGGAAAAATCAGAAGACTTTGAAATATCAAATGAAATAGGTCAGATTTTTCAAAAGCATAACATTATGGAATACAAATCAGAAAACGATACACTAAATGAAGATACATATTTCAAGGTTATGGCATATGCATATTTGTATAAGAGCAGTGAGAAACATGTAGGTGATATAGATATAAACAGTGTGACGATTACATTTGTAAGAGAAAGAAAGCCTGAAAAACTTTTAAGATGGTTTAAAGATAATAACTACAAAGTATATGAAAAAACAAGTGGAATATACTATGTAGAAAAAGACGGATTTGTAAAAACACAAATTGTAGTGACAGCAGAAGTGGGAGAAAAAGAGCATATATTTTTAAAGACATTAAAAAGAGGTTTAAAGGAAAGTACAGTAGATGTATTTTTTGATGAAGCGTTTGCACTGAAGGAGCCATTTGAAAAAGAGTGTGTTGATTCATTATTAGGAATAATGGTATCGTCAAATCAAGAATTATTTAAAAAAATAAAGAATGGAGGGGATGGAATTATGAATGAGGTATTAAGAGAATTTTTTAAGGACGAGATAAAGGCAAATGAGGAAGAGGCAATGAGCAGAGGCTGGAAACGAGGAAGAGAAGAAGGAAGAGAAGAAGGCAGAATTGAAACTTTATATACAGATTGCAATATGTCAGTGTCTGATATAGCGAAGAAAGTGTCAAAACCAGAGGAGTATGTTAAAGAGATTATCAAGAAAATATCAGCGGCTTGTTTATAAACGGATGCTAACATCTGTAGAAATACAGTAGTTGCACATATAAATAAAAAATAAGTCGTTTATAATGTACCCTATAAGGTGGACACGACAAGCTAAAGGGATTGTTTGAAATGTTGATTACCGCTAGGGAAAATAATATATGTATGCTAGGTCTGAAATAACTGATGGAATCCCAAACTGTGGACACTTTGAAAAAGGAGATACCCAAATAAATGGACACACATGCTCTTTGTTTATTAACCAGACTGTGGACATATAGTAAAGGGGAATATACAGAAAAAGTGGACATAAGAAATTGGTATAAAATGTGCAGTTTTTTTATATTTTTTGTGAATTAAATTACTATATTGTCTGAATTCCTGTTTTTCTTCAAATTCCTTAAAATATATTATAAGAAATACAAGATATGCAATACAGAATGAAAATTTACCCTGCGTCAAAATAAATACAGCGAAAGTTATCCATTTTTAGGATATATTGCAGTAATCGATAAAAGATGCTATTATTTACATATTCCGCTCAGTAGAAAGCCGTTGCTTATAGATCTAAAAGATAAGTTGTTAAAATCAAAGGGACAGGCTGTCTAATATAATGACAGTAAGATTAAAAATATTTTTGTAAAGGAAAATAGAAAAATATGAAGAAAAGCAATTTAAAATATATTTTTTTGATAGCTGCAATTATATGGATGTGTGTGATTTTTTGGTTCTCAGCACAGCCGGCAGTTGAGTCTACACAGATGAGTATGACATTTGGGAAAAAAATATGTAGTATTTTTGTGCCGGGATATTCAAAGTTTAGTGATGAAAAACAATATGAGATGGCAAAAAGTATTGAATTTCCAGTAAGGAAGTCAGCGCATGCATCGGAATATGCTTTGCTTGCGATGCTTTGGTGTGGTTATTTTAAATATAAATTAAAAAAAGAAAAGGTTATAAAATTAAGATTTGTATTTCCATGGCTTATAGCAACCTTGTATGCGGCAACAGACGAATTTCATCAGCTTTTTGTGCCAGGAAGGAGCTGTCAGTTAAGGGATGTTATGATAGATTCGGTGGGGGCAGCAGCAGGAGTTTTTATCATATATGGCATCTTTTTGCAACAAGCTGCAAAGAATTGGGATTAGTATGATGGGATATGGAGAGAAAATTTAACAATTATTTAGAAAATCATCTCCTGTTTGTTTAACTTCGGTAATTAAAATTACTGTTATTAAACAGACAGGAGGTATTTTTATGTTAAGAGAATTAGTAAATGGTTTTTGTATGGCACTTGCTGACAGCGTGCCTGGTGTATCAGGAGGAACGGTGGCGTTTATAATGGGATTTTATGATAAGTTTATAGGCTCTATAAACAGTCTTGTTTTTGGAAATCTTGATGAAAAGAAAAAGTCAATAGTCTATCTTGTGAAGCTTAGTTTTGGTTGGATCATCGGAATGCTTATGGCTGTTGTGGCTTTGTCGGCTTTATTTGAAAGTCATATTTATGCAGTCAGCTCATTATTTATTGGATTTATAGCTGGTGCGATACCGCTGATAATAAATGAGGAAAGGGAAAATATAAAACAGGTTACAAAAGGTATTGTGTTCTGTTTTATCGGAGCGTTGCTTGTTGTTATGATAACTTTTTTAAATGGCAGGTCAGGAAATGCATCTATGGATTTAAGTGTTTTTTCAATAAGTGTTTCTGTTAAATTGTTTTTTATAGGAATGGTTGCGATTTCTGCGATGTTTCTTCCGGGAATATCAGGTTCTACGCTGTTGCTGATATTTGGAGCATATATTCCTGTTATTTCGGCGATAAGAGGTGTTTTGGCATTTAATATATCATATGTGCCAGATCTTATATTTTTTGGATGCGGTGTTCTTGCCGGAGCGGTACTTGTTGTAAGGATTATTAAATATTGTCTTGATAGATTTCGTGTACAGACTGTGTATATGATCATTGGGATGATGCTCGGTTCATTCTATGCTATTGTTATGGGACCTGTGACTCTTAAAGTTTCACAGCCACCGCTTAGCTTTGGAAGATTTAATATACCGGCGGCTGTGGCAGGCGTGGTACTTGTATTTGGTATGCAGGTGATGAAAGATTCATCAATGCTTCAGAGGAAAAAGGAAAAGGCTACTTATTAAGTCTGTAGCCTGCTCCCCAGACTGTTTCAATAATTTTTGGATTCTTGCTGTCATCCTCGATTTTTTCACGGATTCTGTTTATGTGAACCATGACAGTTGCACTATCGCCCATGTAATCATATCCCCAGATCTTTTCAAAGAGCTGTTCTTTTGAAAATACTATTCCTGGGTTTTGGGCGAGAAATTTTAGAAGTTCAAATTCTCTGTTTGGAAGTTTTAATTCCGTGTCTTTTTTATAAACTATCCAGCTTTCGGGAAGTATCCGTATATCCTGTATTATTATTTCGTTGTTATTGCTGCTGTTATCAGCGGAATCAGAAGTTTCGGTATTATTATCATTGAGTGATTTTTTTAGGCGTTCGTATTGTCTTAAATTAGCATGTACTCTGGCAACAAGTTCAGCAGGGTCAAAAGGTTTTGAGATATAGTCATCAGCTCCAAGTGAGAGTCCTTTTATCTTGTCAAGTGACTCTGTTCGTGCTGTGACCATGATAATCGGAATATCGATTTTTTCACGAATATTTTTGCAGATATCATAGCCGTTGATATTTGGAAGCATAAGGTCGAGCAGTATAAGGTCATATGTATTTTTTTCAAGCTCAGTATAGACAAGATTTCCGTCAGATATTATCTTTGTTTCAAAACCATATGCTTTTAGGTAGGTTTCTTCTATCATGCTTATATCTTCGTCATCTTCTATTATAAGAATCTTTTTTTTCGTCATTTATCTTTCCTCCATTATTCTGAAAATTGCAATATACATTTATGTTGTTTATAATATTTTTATTATAAGTTCTCAATATTTTTTGGGGAAGTTCCAATTTGTTAATCAGTAATAAACTCAAGTTTATAGTCAAGCGGATATTCGCAATCCGCTTTGCTACTTGCTCATAACACTATTAGC
>NZ_JAHLQE010000145.1 GCF_018918235.1 Eubacterium sp. MSJ-13 | reverse complement strand
TTTATTAAAAAAGTTTTTAAATTTCTTCCTTTTGACTATGACAAGGCTGAACTGTTACTATCAATAAACTCTTCAAACTGCTTTCTTTTAATCTTAATTGTTCGCCCCAGCATCAAATGATACTTGTTACCATAATCTTCACGAACTATCTCTCTAAGTCTATGTTGTCCAATTCCAAATAAATCGGATGCTTCTTTTATATTCAACAAGATCTTGCTATCTAATGTAACTACTGCACTTTCTATAAAAATCACGCTCCTAAAAAATTTTTTGTAAAATAAAAAGGCATTGCAATAATGCAACACCTTGAATATCCAATCTTCATATAAAGGGCAGAAGCCATATGACCTCTGCCTTACAATCATTTATTATTTTGTCAATTCCTTCTCTAATTTATCGGCAAGCAGATAAACAAGACCACCTACCAATGCCATACTCAAACACTTTGCAGCTTCTTTTTCAAACTTTGGAAGAGATTTTTCTAATCCCGTAATATCAATTCCACAAATCAATCTCAACGGAGTTTCCAAATTGCACTTATATTTTAATGAATACAAAATGCATGACACTGTTTTTTCAAATGGAATATTAAACTGTTTCATAAGATTATTCGCCTTATCCCATGTATTTTCCACCTTTTCTCTGTCATATCCCATACCGACAAATAAACCAATGTATGTATTTTTCTGTAACTCTTCACCCGTCATATCATTATCTATATTGGTATCTGCAAAGAAATCCTTACACATAAACTCAATATCATAAAATTTAATAATCTCACTTGAATAACTCCATACAGATTTAGAAGTATCGAGACAAATAACTGTTACTGGTTCTGCTTCCTCATTCTCTTTGAACTCTCCTACACAAGTTATCTTTCCTGTATATTCCTTATCAACAGTTCGACAAATAACCTTGTCGCCTTCATAGAATTTTTCTGTAATTCCGTCCTTTGTAAATTCAATATAGCTCTTTGCTTTAATATTATTCATGCTCATTATCCCCCCTTATACTTCGTCTTTTTTCTGTTCTAAAAATCTTAACACTCTCTTGTCATAGAAATGTCTATGAATCTTTCTACACACAAGTGCAATAATACCCACAAGCATATCTAATAGATTGATTAAAAGAAATGTAACAACTGATCCACCAATAATCATTACCATAGCCTTTGCAAAATTAAAAGGCTCTGTCCACATTGCATAATTCCAAATTGTAAGCATTACTGCCACAATCTTACTAATAACCCAATAATTTTTAACAAGTTTTTCCATCTTTTTTTTTCATTTTGTTTTACCTCATTATTTTCTTCCAAAAATCTTTCCTAAAAACTTCTTTCTTCTCCCAATACCACTCATAAATCTCTCCATTTCTTTCTCATAACCATCTCTAGTATCTTCAAGCTCGTCAATCAACTTATGATATTTTTCCTTCAACTCCTTAATCTCAGCAAGATTGTTCTGAGTTTCCTTTATGTACTCATCTGAAATTTCCTGTGCTTTCTTAGCAATTTCTTCTGTATTACGCTCTTTTAACATTTTGTTTTCTCTGCGTAAGCGTTCAACCTCAGATGTTAAAATTTCTATCTTTTTATCTTTACTAAACATAATTTCTCCTTTTTTGCATAGAAAAACAGCCTAGCGATTATCTCACTAGACTGCTGTGTTATGGTTTTATTGCCGCCAATTGGTCTAATTATATTTTGCTGGATATTTGTGTTTTATATTAATATAAAAGCACCTAGTAAAAAACTAGATGCTTTTATAACTTGCAAAAAATATGGTACGATAGAGTCACTTTTCAAATTTAACATCTCAACCGCTAAGTATCGAATAATAAAATTCAAACGAAATCCACATCCGTGCGATTCGCCACAAAAGATTGTGTTCTCAGAACCATCGCTTAATTTATTATATACGACTACAAATAATATGTCAAGAACTTTTTGAAATTATTCTTGGAATTGTTTTTATACCAAATCTTTCATTATTACCATTTGTTCCATCATATGATTTGTATAAAATATTTTTTACTAGATCAGATGTAGTTTTATATATCTTTTTTCCTGATTTCTTCCGTGCCATTTGATTTACCATAAAATCTGCTAATTGTAAACATTGTAAATTCTCAGATTTATGTATAAAACAAAACTGTAAAATTTTCTGTTGTATTGCTTCTGGCTTTACATACATTGTTCCGATAGAGGATACTTGATAAAACCTCATTAGCATAGTTTTATCCATTGCGTCTCTTGATTCATACACAATTTTACCAACTGCATTATTAGTGTATAAAAAATGAGTATAATTTTCTAAAATTATTTGCATACAAACTAACGATATTTCATTTCCTATATCTTTTGGAAAATTATGACAATAATCATCATATTTAACTACACAACCAATCGTGGTTATTTCTGACTCTTTAATAATTTTACTTATCCCTGCATATAGTTTAGGAGTTAAATTTTTGTTATTTCTGAATCTTACGTAATCAGACTTTAATTTTTCTTTCTTAATGCGATTATTTAGAGCATCCTTCAAATCCATTTCATGTAATATAACAGAAGTCGGGTTTTCTAAATCAGACCAAATAATTGTTTTTAAAGCATCAACATTATTTTTTATTATATCAATATCTGAATTTTTAATAATAAACCCACCAATTGCAAATGCAGGCTGTTTTCCATTTTTCTTATATGTATAACTCTCATCTAAATATAATGTATATTCATCCATAATAT
Organism: Eubacterium sp. MSJ-13; assembly: GCF_018918235.1. Taxonomy (GTDB): domain Bacteria; phylum Bacillota; class Clostridia; order Lachnospirales; family Lachnospiraceae; genus Butyribacter. The sequence continues at coordinate 8,002 of NZ_JAHLQE010000145.1, read as the reverse complement.
TCTCCAATCATCAGTATTTAATATTTCCATTATATACCAATAATCGACCATTATCAACGAAAATGCACGACAATTTTAACATAAACAATATAATTAGGAGAGCAGTAAAACCACTCTCCATAAAACTAATACTTCATCATACCAAGCTTATTCCCCTTTTTCATCTGACCGATTGTCACATCACGCATAAGATTTTGTAATGATGTATCTTTCTTAATTGCTTCTTTCATAGAATTTGGATCAGTTACATTAGGAAATTCCATAGTATATGAAATATCACCAACAGTTACAGAATTTGTACCTTTCTTAACAGGCACATCAGACATCTTTGGTAAATAATCAGCCATATTTACAAGGTTTGGAAGATTATTTGTCCACTTTTCCCACATTTCGTTTTGAAGCGGTGTGAGAACTCTTTCTTTAGATTTTACAGTAGTCCAAGCATCATCACCGTTAGCAAGAGCAATCTTATTTAATGCGGCAACAACACCACCTGTAGAAAATCCTAAATGTGGATAATTTTTCTTCAAATATTGATATACTTCATCATTTTCACCATAGCCACCGCCAGAACCGACCATTCCTATAGCTTTTGCAAACATATCTATATATTTTTGACCATGAGCACCAGCACCAGATTTGACAACAACACCATAATCAGCAGACAACTTCTTATTTAATGCACTCTTAGAAATTTCCCCAGCTTTTATTTTGCGGAGTGGTTTTTCGGCATCGTTTGCATCACCAGTGATATTTTTCAATATCTTTTTAAGATATTTAGCTTCATTTTCCTTACTTTGTCTTTCAGCCTCAGCTTTAGCCTGTTCAGCATAAGCATTTGTTTCACCTGGGGCAGCAACTTTATCTTCCTCAGCTTTGATTATATCACTTGTTGATGGTGTCCTAATTGTGTTAGTGAATCCACTTAGCAATGTCTCAATATCTGTTGTGAAATTCATATCTTCCAGCTTTTCAAATAATGCATCTCTAAATTCTTTTGCAAGTTTTGGCTGTTTATCCAAAGGTGCATAAAGCATCTCTTTATATAAACCTTTTGGAATATCCATCCCTAACTTTTTAGCAAGATCCATTAACGCCGAATCTTCAATGACATTACCTGTCTTATCGTAAACGAACTGATTTAATTTATCCGTGCTAAGCCTGTTATACCACATGTTCCCATTTTGGTCTTTTCCTTCAACGCCATGGATTTGATGTGTAGTTTCATTTCCGTTTTCACTAGCAATCTGTTTAAGAATATCTGTTAATGATTTAACAGCTTCCGTATTATCCTTTGTATCAGGATTTGGGGTAGGATTAGTATCATCAACGTCAGAATTTGGAGGATTATATTCCTCGTTCTTTTTATCCTCATCATAACGCTTATTTGCATTATCTACAGCATTACTATCCTGTTTATCACTAGAAGAAAAATCACCTTTTTCCATGTCATTTTTGAGAATTGCACTAAGATCTATATCCCATTTATTTGCAAGAGATTCTAAAACTTTGAGAACATCACTTGTGTTTCCTTTTGCACATTCAATGAGCCTGTTAATAAGGTCATCAATGTTTTTAAGCTGTTCTTCAACAAAATCCTCATAATCATTTTGCATCTCATTGAGTATATCTTTTTGATCTTCAATATATTTTTCATACTGAGTTTCGTCCAAATCCTCTTGGGCTTTCTTTAAGTCAATATTAAGTTTCTGGATTTTCTGTCTTGCTTCCTCAGTATCATTGCCCTGAAGTGCAGCAATTCGCTTCTTAATGGAATCAATATTTTCTGTCTTTTCCTTAATAGACTTCTCATAATCGTGAAGATTCTTTGCTGCATCAAGTGCATCTGTATATTTGGATATTAAATCAGATAATGCATCTTTTTGTGCATTATAACCTTCCTCAATAAGAGACTTAATAGCATCTGTTTCAGAATAATAATTCTTAATGACATCTCTTTGCTGAGATTCAAGTTCTTTACGCTGTGTGTAATATTTATCGTAACCAATATTATCTTTAGCATATTCAGCATCGAGTTCATCAATAGCTTCTGCATACTTTTTATTCAAAGCTATATCATTACTCATTTCAGCCATGCTAAGCGCAAGTCTTGACTTGCCATTCTCAGTCATATTGCCATTATCGTCATAAGCATCTTTATAATTAAGAATTTCTTTCCAAAATTCAGCTTCATCGTTCAAATCACTAATTGCAGTGCGGGCATGTTCACGGAGTTCTTCGTTTGTTTCACGAATTTTCTGCAAATATTGTGCTTGTGAATACAGAGGTTGTAAACAAGATTCTCTTATCAAAGGTTATCAAATCATCAGAGTAATTTTTTATACAGTTTGGCTCTGCAATTATTTTCCCATTTCCATCTACTTGCCAACCGCATAAATCTCTTAACCTTTTTTGTGCATTTCTGGAACAAAAATAATCCGCATTATCTCCGTAGATTTTGCTCATTTCTAATATTCTGTCACCAGAATTACAGAATACAATTATCTTACTATCAGATTCATTCGCTAATATATCATCTATAATTCCAGGTAATTCATCACTCTGGTAATAATATAACTTTGATACATAGGAATAATCCTTGTCCAATCTGTAACTATTTTTCTTTTTTACTTTGTTAGTATCTCTCAGATACTTAAAAAATGATTTTGCTGTCGCACTAACAAATACTACAACTGATTCTTTCTGCTTCATTACATAGTTGTATGCAACATCTGTATAATCATTAAATCCTGCATCTGTTGTGAAATAGTGGCATTCATCAGCAATAATGTAATCATAGTGTGGAATATGCTCGCCTCGTTGTATTTTATTTTGTAAGTTCTGATATGTAGTAACATATATAGTTGCTTGCAATTTTTCATCTCTTACCTGTTTATATGTCTGATTCTTCAACTTATTTCTATTACAGAGATATAAAATTCTTCTTTTTCTTTTGGCTGCATATTTTCCTAAAACTCTGATACAAAAATATGTTTTTCCACAAGCTGTACCACAATCCAATATTACAAATTCATTGTTCCATCTTTTAAAATCATTTCCTATAAGGTCTGATACCCATATTTTTTGCTTGCCATTTGCCATACACTTCACACTCTCTTTCTGTACTTCATCATAGTGTCGTGTAAAGCTGGCGTGTCCTCAAAGAAGAAAACCTTCAGTTTATCATCCTTTTCAGAATCTTCAACTTTCAAAATCTTAAATCCGTTGTTGCATAACCAGTTCGTCATTGCCAATGATCTGACTATATACATTTCTGTCCTATTAGTTCCTTTGTAAATAATTCATTCCTCCAATCAATATATTTAATATAGGCATAATGCCATTTCTGACACTATGCCTGTCTATCCGTTCTCTATAATAACCATTATCTTCAATGGTATGTTGTTCCGTACAAATGTAATCAGCACCTTTACTGATAAATGGAGAACTAAATTTCGTTCTCCTTGAAGAAGACTTTCGTCCAATGTTGCATCTACAACTTGATAACCAATCTCTTCATTGGTAGACTTGCTACTCTCACCGCAAATATATCTCTGTAATATAATATTCTCCACTTGAAGAATAATTTTTATTGTTATGATTCAGATACGACAGTAACATTGATTGCTTGTCTTCCTTTTTCAGTATCAATCACATCAAACACGACATTTTCATCTTCTGATAACGACTTAAATTTCTCTGTTGTGTTAATACCTGTATAATGTACAAATACATCTGTACCATCTTCCATTGTAATAAATCCATAACACTTCTGATTGCACATTTTTCTGTGAATCCATCAATCAGCTTGTCAAAACAATCACAGCAAATATCCAAATCAATTTCGTCTCCATCGTGCTTACTGCCATAACCAATACGATTGTGAATACTTATTACTGCTTGATCTTCACATATCTGGTCTATTTGCTTTCCACACACATTCTGCAATATATAATGTAAACTGTCTTGCATCCTCTTTTGAAATATCTAATACATGATACACGGCATCCATTACACACATGATTTTCTTACAATCTTGCAGTGCATATCCTTCTTTCTGAAATGCTTTTCCATAATCCTGTTTGTCTTTCTCTGATAAATTGTATTTTTTGTCAACATTATCAGGATTTGTAAACATTTCTTGATCCATCCTCATGTGTTTCTCTTTTAAATAATTCACAGCACATTTGAATTTTTCAATTAGTTGTTCCTCTGTGTATTCCTTCTTTTCGTCCAGTAAATACTGTTGCCACTCTTCTTTTACATGCTTACCCATCATTCTGTCCTCCAAAATTTTTATTGGTGAGAACCAACATTTCGTTGATCCTCTATGTTATGGTTATGGTGGGATGAGAACATACCTCATCAGGACTTCCACCTATTACTAATGTTCTCTGTTAGGGAATATTTTTTACGTTATTTCTGTATTTTTGTGTTATGTGAATGTTATCTATCCTCTTTATTTACAAGAATATATTTTCCGCTATGTTCTGTATCATCTCTAATTTTGTACCAATATTTGCCGATTTCACATTTCATTCTAAGCACATAGTTTTCTTTGGCTTTCTTAATCTTTGGTTTTGTTACCAGTTTGTAATAATAGTTGCGAAACATATTACTCAATATCTTTTCTGGTCTTATCGGGTGTGGTACAGGATGTCCCTTTTTATTCTTCTTAAATGCGTGTACCTTAAATTCCCATTCATAAACCAGCAAATCATAATCTTTCGGGTATTTCTCCTTAAAGGCTGCAATGAACGCTTTTTCATTCAGATTCTTACTTGCTTGTAATTCATCAAATAAAGCTGTCACCTTACTACCTAAATCATTTATATAAATCTTTCCGTATGCCATAATAACTATCTCCTATGGCAGAAAGCCCATAATGGACTCTCTGCATTATTTTTTTATTTCTTTGATTTCTTACTCTTCTTAATATTTCTCTTAACTCTGTTCATAGTGGCTTTTCGTTTTCCACTACCTTCACAAAATTCATATTTAATTGACTTCATATTGCTAAGATTCATAATATGAACCTTATTGCAAAGAGCCACACAATCATTTGTAAGTTGCTTATCCTTGCACTCATAGATTGTAAATTTATTCATAAAAACCCTAAATCTCTGTGTTGCGAATGGTGCTTTATATTTCTGAACTGCTCTTCTCTTTTCCTCAACAGAAGCATTCTTATCTTGTAAGATTTTCATAAGTTCTTTTTCATTTGCAACAAGCACACTTTTAATTGGCATAGATCCAATTAGTTTTCTCACGGCATTTTCACTTAATCCAAAAGGAACATGATTTAATCTCAATGTGTCTCGATAGTTATATCTAACAAGTACATCAAATCCGCTCAAATTTTTATTTCTATTCGGTGCAAGACATACTTTTAAATCCTTTGTTCTTGTTTTTGCAAGTTCTAATATATCTTCTGGTACTTGTGAACCTTCAAATATATACATATAGACTTTATAATCTATATATAGTGGTCTGTTTTAAAACTCTGTAACACCTATATTCAGTTTTGGTGGACTTGACAAATTCGTGGAAATGTGCTATGTGATTTTAGCCAATGTAATGATATAAACTATCATCTATCTTCCGTGAAAATGATTCATCATCTTTCAAGTCAATTTCACCATTTTCAATTTGTTCTTCTAATTCATCCATCCAATAATTTAGTGGTGTCGCTTTTTCTTCCAATAATTCCTCTACAGCAGATTCTATATTATCTGCATAAATATCAAGTACAGTATTATATTTTTCTTCATCATTATTAAGTATGCCTTTTAATCTTTCAAAATCCTCCTCTTCAATAAAGCTATACTTAAAATATTCAGCCCTTTCTTCTTCCTTACTAATAGTATGTTTTCTATCTCTACCTTCCAGAAAGAAGTTATTGATCAATTCTTTTATAAATGAGCTTCTTGATTTTCCAGTCCTGTCAAGATATTTCATCATCCTATCAAAATCTGGCATATCAGCAGGTGTGTACTTTATTGTAACTGATTGCGTCTTTTCATCATATTTCTTCTGATAATCTTTCTGTGTCAACTTTGTAACATTACTTTTTTCTTCCATATATAAAAACCGCCTTTATGATCTGCCTCTCTTCCTTTTTTGCATTGACCTTTACAGATATATGATTCGCATGGTTCAATTCTATCTGTTGCCATATTATTCAACACCTCTTTCCGCTTTTAATTTATCAAGTAATGACTGGTTATCTTCTTCCGCTATTTCCTTGTCAAATATAAAGACCTCTCCTAATTTTTCTGTATATGGAATATCCATAGCATCAAAGATTTTTTCTACTGTTGCTATCTCTGTTCTGTCGATTGTAAGTGTTCTGTTTCCATTTCTAAGGAATACTTGATTGATTTCTTTATCATATTCAATGTTAATCTGCATTTGTGACCTCCTTGTTTAATTCTCTGCATCGTGCTTCAGCTTCTTCCTGAGTGGCAAATAATTCGTCTTCTGACAGAAATTTTTTATTGATCTTATACTTGATATATGGACAATTTTCAGTGGCATACTGTATTCTAATTCCATTTATAGCACCTTGACTATCAATCGAAAATTTACTTGCTGTATCAACTCCGTGTAAAAGTGTTCCTTTACCACTACATTCAGGACATCTTAATTCCTGTCCTCTATATACGATTTTCCCAATACCCTCACATATAGAACACTTACTCTCATTTTTAATATGGTAAGTGTTTTCTCTGATAACAAATACTTCTTGACCTATATCAAATTTTGTTTCCATGTTAATTTTCATTGTGTTGACCTCTCTTTCTTTATCGTTTTGTTGTAACAATACTCGTTATATCTAAAAATCATCTTCCATATACGATAAGCCATTTTTCAACTTAATTCCTTGTTTATGCCCTATATAGTATGGTTTATCACTATTGCAAAACAATTTACTAAATCATATATACAATTTCAATATTCCTACTGCATAGGACTGATTTTCGATGTTACATAATTCCTACTGTATAGGTAGGTTATCGTACTTACTAAACAATTTTGTTTAGGAAAATCAAGTATTTTATTTGTACACGATATAGTGTACGATAACCTATTTGCACACCTTATCAACCATATCTTGCAATCTTTCCTTTGCACTTTGCACATAATATAATTCTCCATCAATTCTTATAGCTTCATTATTTTTCTGTGCCATAACAACCTTCTGTTGGAAAATATTGATACCTACTGCCATTCCAGTACAAAAAGCCTGACTCTCTGTAGTTTCATTCATTATTTCCACCTCCATGACAAATAAAATAATCCGCATAATACAATTATAGCTAAAACAAATCTAATTCTCATATGCTTAGTTGATTCTTTCTGCTCCAATGTTCTTTCCTCTCAATCTGCTATACGCTTTATTTCTTCGCACTTTATAATTCTCTTCCATTGTCTGTATTCTTATTGTTTTATTCCATACCTCTTGAATTGTAGGTGCGTGTGATAGATTTCCATAATGTAAAATTCTTCTTGTATCTGATACCTCATAGAATTTTCCACATATAACAATTTTATATCCTTGCTTATATGCCACTTGCCTATTCATTTGTACTCACTCCCTTCTGATTTTCTATATATAAATTCTCTGCATTTACATACAAGTTTTCAAAAGTCACAAATTCTGTTCATAAATTTTAACCAGCTTGTAAAATGTGGATCTCTTCAAATTAAGAATTTCCATACATTTAGTAGCTGTCATTTCTCCCAATCTCCATTTATCATAATATTCTTTCCAATCTTCGGGAAATTCTGCGTTAGGTCTGCCTGTCGGTCTACACCAACAAACGCATATCAGAATTAAAGCAACAGATCATCCGCAACCGTTGGCATACAATAGAATTAGAAAAAGCTGTTGATAATATTCATAATCAGCAGCAGGGTTAAAAATAGCACCTTCAGAAAGATATGATATGATACCTCTAAAGTAGACAGATTAAATATAAAATCTGTTGCTTGGGAGGTA
>NZ_JAHLQE010000004.1 GCF_018918235.1 Eubacterium sp. MSJ-13 | reverse complement strand
ATCTAATTATGGCATAATATTTGTTGATATGCTATCCGCATGGATATTTTGCGCTTACGGAATGACTATGGTGGAGGCTGTTGTTAGTGGATTACCATTAATTACTACTAATTCAGGTGGAATTCCTGAATATATTCAAAATAATATGGCGATTATTCTAGACAGAGATAACAATCTGATTGAAAATATTTCGAGAAACATATTGAAAATTAAGCAGACAGGACAAAAAGTAGATCAATATAAAGTTGAAGAATTCTGTGAAGAAATGTGTTTGGAACGCTATTACAAAAAATTCACGCAGATTATTAATTGGGAAAAATAATGTAATAATAAATATAGTTTAGAAATTGTAGGAAAAGATGGAGATAATCATATGAAATCTTTAAATGAAATTGAATCTAAAAATATTTTGGTTATTGGTGATGTAATGCTTGATACTTATTTTACTGGTGATGTGAAGCGCATTTCTCCTGAAGCTCCGGTGCCCGTATTTAGAAAAAAGAAAGAAAGGAGTGTTCTTGGAGGTGCTGCAAATGTCGTGGCAAATTTAATTGCTGCTGACCAGAATGTTTCGATAATGACAATGGTCGGAAACGATAAAAACGGAAGCAGATTAAAAGATATTTTCAAAGAACAAGGGGTAGATACGACTCTCGTTATTACATTAAACAGAACTACAACAGAAAAGACACGATTTTTAGCTTCTAATAATCAGCAGGTTTTGAGGCTAGATGTTGAGGATACATATCCTCTTGGACACGAAGATTGTGAGAAAATGTTACATATTCTTGATGAACAAATAGATAAATTTGATCTTATTCTTTTATCAGATTATTTGAAAGGTCTCCTTACTTTTGAATTTACACAGGGAGTGTTACAAAGAGCTATAGCAAAGAATATTCCAACGATAATTGATGTTAAAGATATGAATGTTAGCAAATATAAACATGCATATCTTATAAAGCCTAATTTAAAGGAACTTCATGATTTAACTGGACTTAATGTAGAAAATGATAATGAGATTATTGTTGCATCCAGAAAATTAAAAGAGATGTGCCATACGAAATATATTCTTACAACTTGTGGAGCGAGAGGAATGGTATTGGTTGGTGATGATGAGCCATATTTTATTGAGTCAGTGGGTAAGGAGGTATTTGATGTTACTGGTGCTGGTGACACAACAATAGCATACCTTGCAGCATGTATGGTAAATGGATTTGAAATGAGAGATGCTGCAAACATTGCGAATTATGCTGCTGGTATTCAGGTGGCTAAAGTGGGTACATCGTCTGTTTATTGGAAGGAAATCAGAGAATATCTTATGAGGAAAGAAAATGCAACTGTGCATAAGATACTTATAGGAAAAGCAATTGATACATTTAGAAAAGATAATGAAGATAAAAAGATTGTATTTACAAATGGATGTTTTGATATTTTGCATGTCGGACATATTAGATATATGCAAGAAGCAGCAAAATTTGGGGATATTCTAGTGATTGGGCTGAACAGTGATGCTTCCGTCAGACGGTTAAAGGGCTCGGAAAGACCAATAAATAATCAGAATGATAGAGCTGAAATGTTATCAGCAATGGAGTTTGTTGATTATGTAATTGTATTTGATGAAGATACACCTTATGGGTTGATTAAAAAAATCCATCCGGATGTTTTGGTGAAAGGTGGAGATTATAATCCAGATAATGTTGTGGGAAGAGATATAGTTGAGGCATCGGGTGGAGAGTTAAAACTGCTTCCATTTGTTGAGGGAAAGTCTACAACAAATATTATAAATAAGATAAAGATGTAAGAGGAAAAGTTTGAAACAAATAAGTAGTGGATAGCCAAAGAATAAAGGGCATAGCAAATAAACCATCTTATGAGGTGGTTTTGAAAAGTAAATATAGACACAACACCTAATCAGGTAACAGGAACAACATCATCTTTGATAATGTAGCCTCGTTGCTTCATCAAATTAAGTGCCTGTGAAGTAGTCAATATTTTTGCTTCATTCACATGTCGCGATTCAAGAAAGCCTTCAGGCGTATATGGTTTTAAATCTGTGAGTATGTGCCAGATAGCGGTTAGGATCATACGACAGATGGCAATGATTGCTTTGATCATTACGAGGACAACATCCAGCCCATGATACGAGGTTTTTAGCTGTGGGGAAGACAGACATATCACCTCCGATTTCAGAGAGCATCTGAATAGCAGTCAATGGGTTCTTATCGAATCCTGGGACGGTTCGTATAAGATAGAGAACGCTTTCATACTTATCACTGAGACGAAAGATTTCCCGTTCTATTTCTGCTTTGTGCATTTCTAATTCATCGATGTGATTTAAACATTGTCTAAGCTTTACAGCCTGTTCTTTGGATATGGCACCATCAACAGCAGCGTGTATTTCTTCAATTGGAGTTTTACATCTGCCATCTACAAAAGGTGCTACATCAAAAGTTTCCCCTGGGTGTTGTAAAATGTGTTCCGTAATGGAACGAGAAGATTTACCAAATACATCAGAAAAGACATCATCTAATTTTAAGTTGGACACAGTAAGACAGTTATGAGCACGATTCTTTTCACTAGTTATCATACATGTGAGTTTGAAACGGTATCTTACTAAATCCCTTAATTCACGGATGTCGGCAGGTGGGATAAAAGAAGGTTTCACCATCCCGCACATATATAAATCGCAGATCCATTTGGCATCCTTACGGTCTGTTTTATTGCCTTTTTGAGGTTTGGTGTATTTGGGATGAGAAAGAGTAACCCAAATGTTATTCTTCTCCAAGATATTAAATACCGGTATCCAATACTTGCCGGTAGATTCCATGCAGACATCGTTGCAGTTGTATTTAGCAAGCCAGTCACACAACTCGTTCAAGCCTTTCGTAAAGGAAGAAAAGCGAGCTTGCTTATACTCAGTGCGTTTGTTGGAATCGGTAATACCGATACAGGCATAGATCCAGGTTTTGTGGACATCAAGTCCACAACAGTTGTTTTCGAGAATTTTAAACAATAAAAGTACCTCCTGATGATTTATAGTTATAAAACTGACAGTGACTGGTCATCCGGCAAAATCGAGTCGACTTTGGAAGAGATAAGTTTATGGGCTACGTTATGCGCCAATCATTGATGCCTTAACGGATGACCGACAACAAATAATTATACGAGGTCGCCGCTATACAGCCACGCCACTCACCTCCATGTGTTCTGTAGTGTGTCAGTCTTATAAAGGAATTATATCAAGAGGAAGATAGATTAGAAAGGCGAAAATCAGCCAAGGTGTTTCATGACGCATTGGTGGCTTTCGCAGAAAGGCGGATTATAATTATGAAGGAACTAATGAAAAAGCGAATTAAAGACTCTATTAATGTGAAAAATAAATTGCTTGAGAATATAGAATTACTTGAAAATATGGAAAATTTAATAAATGAGATTATTATAGCTATAAAAAACGGTCATAAATTAGTTCTTTGTGGCAACGGAGGATCAGCATCGGATGCACTTCACTTTGCTGGTGAGATAGTTGGTAGGTTTGTTATGGAAAGACCTGCGTGGCCGGCAATAGTTTTAAATGCTGATGTTGCGACTATGACCGCTATTGCCAATGATTATTCGTATGATGATGTATTTGCAAGACAAGCTCAGGGGCACTGTATGGAAGGAGATGTGTTCATTGGTATTTCTACTAGTGGAAACTCGGAGAATGTATATAGGGCAGTAGATATGGCAAAGAGTAAGGGATGCAAGACTGCAGCGTTACTTGGTAAAGATGGCGGAAAGATTGGAAAAGTAGTTGATTATCCGTTGATTGTTCCAAATGATATGACCGCTAGAGTACAAGAATCACACATTTTACTGATTCATATTATGTGCGAACTGATTGAAAATAAGATAGATAATTAACAAGGGAGATGATATTATGCATTACATAATCCACACCGGCCCAGGCATTGGAGATATAATCCAATTTCTATCTATGGCCAGAGGGATAAAAGAAAATGATCCAAAGGCAAGAGTTGATTTGTTAATGCGGGGGTCAGCTAAGATATTAGCTTTAAATAATCAAATATTAGAATGTCAGAACTATGTGAATAAATTATATTGGTATTCATCTAAAGATATAAGACAAGATATTAAGTTGCTGTCAGAACTATTAAATAATCGTTATGATTATGGTTTTGTGAGGATTGGCAGCGTCAGTGGAGAACCATCACTTTGGATATACCGTATTATGCGATTAGCAAGATGTAAAAAAATTGTTGGTTATGGAACTGACAAGGTTGATATAGCTGTTGATATTCCACAACATTCACATTATTTGGAAAGAAACAGATTGTTACTTAATGCTATAGGTATTAAAGGGAGAGATGATGCAATATCAATTGATGAAAGTAAGCTTGATAAGTCATGGCTTAACAAATTAGATATTTATGATGGTGACAAAATTGTTGGTTTATCTCTTGGAACTAATTCTATGGTATGGAAAGAGAATGGACGAGATATTGAATATGATGTGAAATCATGGCCATATGAGTATTGGCTGAAATTGACAAAGCAACTTATTGAGTTAGGATATAAAGTTATTTTAATAGGTGGGATTAAGGAAAGAAATGAACTTTCTGAAAAAAACATAGTATTTCCAAAACACAATAAATTAATTGATTTAGTAGGAAAAACATCTATAAAAGAAAGTTTAACGATTATTAACAGAATATCTTTGTTAGTTGGGGCAGAAGGTGGTATGATGCATTGTGCTTCTGCGGTAGGAACAACTACATTGACAATATTTGGTGGGTCTGATTACAAAATATGGAATCCTGGTGGAAATCATTCAGAAATAATTAATTTATATCTTGAATGTGCTCCGTGTTTTTGTACTAGTCAAGGTGCTCACTGTGATAATCATCGGTGTTTAGAGAAAATTACACCGGAGATGGTTTTAGATAAGATAATAAAAATGATTTCATAAACAATTAATTGGATGGGTTGATTAAATGGCATTTATTATTTTCTATTTATTTTTATATTTATTATTGGCAGTATCATGGAATTTGTCAAAACATGATATTTTATCACCTAATGTCTTGATATGTGCATCATTTATTGGTGGATCTACTATGTATATTTTAGGTTCAAGTCGTTTGCAGGTGCAAGATTTTACATTTACAACTACTGTTTATTTAATTATAGGTTTGGTTTTGTTTATAGTAGGCTGTGAGTTTTGCAAATTAATTGTAAAATCTACAAGAAAGTATAGTGACTCAAGACAATATATGGCATTTAATGATAATGATATAAATCCAATAAAACTACCAACATATTTTTATTTTGTATTTGCGTTGCTTGTTATTTTTACAGCGGTATTACAAACATATTATATAAAAAAAATGGTTGGTGGATCTATTATATCAGCATTATCAATATATCGTTCGGAAACTTTGGTTGAAGGAAATAATGGTAATACATTAGTAAAGCTTTTATCAAGAATTATATATGGCATACAACCTGTTTTACTTTTTGTGATTTGCTATAATAAATGCATTGCTAAAAAAAAGTTTCGATATCCTTTATTTATATGTGTAGCAGCTATTTTGTATATGGCTTTATTATATTTGATTGATGGCTCAAGAGGAAAAATTTTTTCTGTTTTTTTTCAATATCTTTTTGCGTTTACGTTATCATTAAATTATGGAGGCAGTATAAGCAAAAGATATGTTAGTTCAAGTAAAAGAAGAGGCAATCGATTTTGGATTAAAGCGGTTATATTAATTGCAGCTGTTGGCGCTCCGTTATTTTATTACGGTGGAGTTATCGGTGGCAGAAATTATAGTCAAATTAGTGCATTTCAGAGTGTTGAAAATTATTTTTCTTATGGACTGATAAGAATAAATTTGATTATTTCAAAAGTTAATAATGTTGCATCGGAGAATTGGGGGCAGTGGTCTTTTAGTGGAATTTATTCATTATTAAATAAGATGCATTTAGTATCAGGTGTTAGTTATGACTATTTTCCTTTTTATAAAAACTATGGGAATACAATAACTATTTTTGGAAGATGGTATGTTGACTTTGGCGTTTGTGGAATTATTGTCATGGCATTTATCACGGGCATTTTTTATTCATATTTTTATTATAGGTTAAAATATACGCCTAGTAGAAAGACAGCAGCATACTATTCATGCCTTTATGTCTTTTTATATTCAGCGGTTATAATGGCATCATATGATGATTGGTTTAGGAGTGTAATAACACTAAATGGAATATTTCAAATAGTGATATTACGATTGATAATAAAATGGATTTATAAGAAGTATATACGAAGTTAATAATAATTTTTTAAGGAGAAGTTACCAAGTAAAAATATACTTGGATGAAAGGCGATAAATGAGATACAAAATTGCATTTTTGGATAGGGATGGAACCATAAATATAGAAAAAACTATCTATACAAAATAGATGATTTTGAGTTTTTGACTGGTGTGGTTTCAGGATTAAAGTTACTTCAAGATAATGATTTTTTGCTGGTTATAGTGACGAATCAATCTGGCATAGCCAAAGGTTTTTATACAGAAAAGGATCTTGAGATTTTGCATAATTGGATGCTTAATGAATTAGAACAGAAGGGCGTTAATATTTCTAAAATATATTATTGTCCTCATCATCCTAATGCAGTTGTTAAAAAATACAAAAAGATTTGCGGTTGTAGGAAGCCAGAAACGGGATTGTATTGGCAGGCTATATCGGAACTGAAACAAGAATATGATATAGACTTAGAACATTCAATTGCTATTGGTGATAAAGAAAGAGATTTATCTATATGTAATGAAACTCCGATTAAGGGGTATTTAATCAATTCGAATTTCCATAGTTCGAAATTTATTTGCGTGTCAGATTTTAAAAATGCTATAGAACACATTTTAAAGGAAAAATAGAAAGATGAATATTAGTTTATCAAAAAAGGACATCCTCTGGAGTTATATAGGTACAATACTTTCGATGGGAGCTAATCTGTTAATGCTGCCATTTTTGATGTATTATTTAGATGATGATGTGCTGGGACTCTGGTATATATTTGCAAGTATTGGTGCTATTGCAACTTTGTTTGATTTTGGATTTGGTGTAACCTTTGCTAGAAATGTTACATATGCATGGGCTGGAGCAAGAGAATTAAAAAAAGAAGGCGTAGAGTTTACACAAAACAGTGAACCAGATTACAAATTAATGAAGAAGGTTCTAGCTACATGCAAGATTATTTATGGCATTATTGCAGTGGTTGCATTAGTCCTTTTGCTAACAATTGGAACTAGATATGTTATGTTTGTTTCAAGTGAAATTAAGGGGTATACACACATAATAGCTTGGATTATATATGCTGTTGCCGTGAAATCTTTATTATGGGTATTATGCCTCTTTTTTGAGAGGAGTTGGTGATGTTGCTCAAGCGAATAAGAATACAGTATGGGCTAGATTGGTTCAAATTATATTAATGATAATTTTTCTTTTGCTTGGATTTGGTTTGATTGGTGCATGTGCAGCATATTTAGCATATGGAACACTTTTTAGACTATTGGGAAAATATTACTTTTATAAATATAGAGGAATAGGCGATAACTTAAAAAAAGTCAAGGGAAATCCTTCGAGATACGAAATAGAAGAAATGTTTCATATTGTCTGGCATAATGCATGGAGAGATGGAGCTATTTCGTTATGCAATTATTGTTGCAATCAGGTTTCAACACTTATTTGTTCTGCTTACTTATCATTAGCAGACACTGGTATATATTCTATAGGCGTTCAAATTGCTAGTGCAATTGCTACAATTGCAGGCAATTTATATAATACATATCAGCCTGAATTGCAGGCTGCATATGTAGTTGAAGATAAAGATAAAATGTGTAAGACTATGTCAATGATAGTTGTTTCTTTCATATATTTATTTATATTAGGAACTATCGGTTTTTGCATAGTAGGTGTGCCCTTGCTGAAACTCGTAAAACCATCTGCAGTTGTATCAATTCCTGTTTTAGTGGGTTTGTGTCTGTATCAGTTTATTTTGAAGTATAGAAATTGCTACACATCTTATTTCTCATGTACAAACAGGATTATTTATGTTGGAGCATTTACAGTTTCAGCTGTTTTGTGTGTGGTTTTTTCTTTTATAGCAATAGGACCATTTAACATGGGAGTATGGGGGCTGATAATTGCACAGATTATAAGCCAAGCACTTTATAATTTGTGGAAATGGCCATTGTTAGCACATAAAGAATTGAACCTTTCGTTAAAAAAAATGTTTCAAATGGGTAATTATGAAACATTAGCATTAATGCGGAGATTTATTAAATGAATATAAAAATATAGGAGAAACATAAAATGATAATAGGTGCGTGTGGTTATGGAGCAACTGGTTCTTCTGTTCTTACAGATTTATTAAGGGAATATGATGATGTGCAAGTATATGATAGTTTTGAGTTTTGGTTTAGCTATAGAGTGGATGGTCTCGAAGATTTAGAGTATCATTTAATAAAAGAATACGCTAAAAATTTGTCCGGTGATTATGCAATCAAAAGATTTTTGGATTGGACTAAATGCTATAAAACTCCATTTATTAATAAACCATGTAAGGGGAAGACTTTCTATTCACTTAGCAAAAATTACATAAATTCAATTACACAATTAAAGTATAAAGGTGTAGAAACAGCAGATGTTTTATCTGGTAATGTGATGAGAAACATTTGTGCTTTTGCCTCTAAAAAAATACTTATGCCTAAAGTAATAGAAAAGATTACTAATAAGCCATCTTTTTTATGGCCATGCAGAACATTAAACTATTGTATTGAGCCTGATAATTTTTATGAAGAATCCAAGAAATATATTAAGAATATTTTAGTGGCGATGGGAGCCGATGTAACTAAGCCAATTTGTCTTGATCAGCCGTTTGAGGGAAACTGTCCAGAACATAGTTTTCCTTTTTTTGAAGATCCATATGCGGTTGTAATCGACAGAGATCCAAGGGATTTGTATTTTGAGGAAAAATATACCACGAGTCCAGATGGTAAATTTTTTCCTAGAACAAATGCTAAAGATTTTGTTGTTTACTATAGGAATATGAGGAAAAATATAACTGATAATCCAAGAGTATTGAGAATTAGGTTTGAGGAATTAATTTATGAATATGAAGATTCAGTAAAAAAAATCGAGGATTTTTTGCATTTAGGTGAACATGTGCGTCCTAAAACTGGATTTATACCAGAACGATCAATAAACAATACACAACAAAGCAGACTACATCCAGAGGATAGGGCAGAAGTAGAGTACATTGAAAAAGAATTGAAAGAGTTTTTATTCCCTTTTGAAAAATATCCAGATGTTGTATTTAATGGTAAACCATTTTATGGAGCAGAGAGAAATGTTACAGAATCAAAATAATTTATTATTTTTAAGAAAAATATTGACAAAATTCAAGAGAGAAGGTCATAATGGCAGAGCAGAGCAGAGCAGAGCAGAGCAGAGCAGAGCAGAGCAGAGCAGAGCAGAGCA
>NZ_JAHLQE010000076.1 GCF_018918235.1 Eubacterium sp. MSJ-13 | reverse complement strand
TAGTCAAGCAGATATTCGCAATCCGCTTTGCTACTTGCTCATAACACTATTAGCTGCTGTCGCAGCATATCAGAAGGGGGTTGAACCCCTCCTGATACAAGCAAGTCCCTACCCACACTTATTGCTCTACGCAATAGAAGTGGGGGACTTCCTTGATAGTGTTAAAATTTGGAAGAATTGGAGGCAGTCGGAAGATGAGTAGTGGTACGCAGCAAAACAGTACAGATAATACAAAACAGAGCAGCTCCATTATTTTTGGAAGTGATTTCAAGATGCGTCAGCAGGAGATAAGCGATCTTTTTAAACTTGATGAAAATTTTGACCTGCTTCACCGAGAGGTTGAGATTGGAGGCAGAAAAGTCTCTATTTATTCAGTAGACGGATTTCTGCCTGGAGATACGATAGAAAAACTTATGCAGTTTTTTTATTCGATAAAAGAGGAGGATATGCCTGAAAATCTAGCGGGTTTTATAAGTAAGAGTACCCCGTTTGTCGATATTATGGAGATTGATAAAGAACAGGATTTTATAGATAATTTCCTTGCCGGACTGACCTGTATGATGATAGAGGGATATGATGGGATTCTTGCCCTCGATCTTAGGGAATATCCGGGACGAAGTGTGGAGGAACCTGAAAAGGATAAGGTTTTAAGAGGCTCAAGAGATGGATTTATAGAGGCACTGATACCGAATATGGCACTTATCAGAAGAAGGATAAGGGATAAAAATCTTGTATTTAAGTTTGCTAGGGTAGGCAGAAGTTCAAGAACGGATATTGCTGTCGGATATATGTGTGGCAGGGTAAATGAAAAAGATGTAAAAAAAGTTATGGACAGCATAAATTCAATGGATGTGGATTCGCTTACGATGAATCAGGAAAGCCTTGCTGAGATGCTTTTTCCGGGGAAATGGATAAATCCGTTTCCAAAGTACAAATATACGGAAAGACCTGACACAGCGGCGGCAAGTCTGCTGGAGGGAAGTATTGTCATACTTGTCGATAACTCCCCAGCCGTTATGATACTGCCTACATCGTTGTTTGGGATAGTCGAGGATGCAAATGATTATTATTTTCCACCTGTAACAGGAACATATTTAAGACTTACCAGAATGGTGACAAATATTCTTGCTGTTTTTATCACGCCTGTTTTTCTGCTTCTTATTGAAAATCCGCAGTGGGTACCAAAATGGCTTGAGTTTATACTGATTCGTGATGATATAAATGTAGCACCGATATTTCAGTTTCTTATACTTGAATTTGCGATAGACGGACTAAAAATGGCAGCAGTCAACACGCCGAACATGCTTACAACGCCGCTTAGTATCGTTGCAGGTATCGTATTTGGTGATTATACAGTGGATTCCGGTTGGTTTAATCCGGAGATAATGCTTTATATGGCATTTGTGGCGGTAGCAAATTATACACAGAGCAACATGGAACTCACCTATGCAGTCAAGTTTCATAGAGTGATATTGTTGATATTAACCAGCATATTTGGTGTATATGGATTTATAGCCGGAACAGTACTGCTTGTAGCATCGCTCCTCATGACACATACACTATTAGGAGAGGGCTATCTCTATCCGCTGATACCGTTTAACGCAAAGTGTCTTGCAAGAAGATTTTTCAGGATGAGTCTGCCAGCATATGAAAAGACGCATAAACAAGGATAAGAGTAACAGTTCAGCCTTACATTTCCTAAATTTATAAACCTGTAAACACGCTGTCAGTCGCTGTTACGCAGCTTTTGTTTATTTGATAATAACCACCATTCCCGGCGTCCGTCCTCAAAACAATAAAAAATATCTAAAAGTTTTATTGCTTTTTTATGTCCTCTGTACTATAATAACTCGGTATGCGAATAGTGTTATATTTTAATAAGTAGAAACATTGTTATTTTACACAGGAGGCGTAAGAGTATGAAAATAGTAAAAAAGAGATTTTTAGCTATTGTGTCGATGCTTCTTCTTGCGGTTGCCGTCAATCCGGCGGTATCATTTGCAGCAGAAAAAGGAGCTGAGCAGGAGCTTGGAAACAGCTTGTCGCTTGCGTATTGTATTCCATTTGTCGGAATGCTTCTTTGTATAGCGATATGCCCGTTGGTTATCGGAGAAATATGGGAAAAATATAAAGCGGTAGCAGTAATATTCTGGTCGCTTGCGTTCCTGATACCATTTGCCATAGGATATGGTGGAAGTAAGACTTTTG
Source organism: Eubacterium sp. MSJ-13 (assembly GCF_018918235.1). GTDB lineage: Bacteria > Bacillota > Clostridia > Lachnospirales > Lachnospiraceae > Butyribacter. The sequence continues at coordinate 8,808 of NZ_JAHLQE010000076.1, read as the reverse complement.
AAGAATTTCTCGAAGTTATTTTTGGAGATTATATAACATTTATAGTGTTACTGTTTGGTCTGTTCTGTGTGGCAGGAAATATAGTGCTTGAGGGAGACCTTGTTGGTACACCTAGAGTAAATATTTTAATGCTTCTTATAGGTACGCTGTTATCAAGTTGGATTGGTACAACAGGAGCAAGTATGCTTATGATAAGACCGATAATAAGAGCAAATAAATGGCGTAAAAGAAAAGTGCAGATAATAGTATTCTTTATTTTTCTTGTATCAAATATCGGAGGATGCCTTACACCTGTTGGTGATCCGCCGCTTTTGATGGGATTTATGAATGGTGTTGATTTCTTCTGGAGTTTACACCTTATTCCGATACTTATTTTAAATGTGGTACTTCTTCTTGCTCTTTTCTTTGTAGTAGATACAAATGCGTATAAGAAAGATATTGCTGACGGTCTTAAGCCGGAGGTTCTTGAAAATAAAGCACCTATCCGTCTTGCAGGAGCAAAAAATATCATATTCCTTGCAATGATAGTAGGAGCAGTAATACTGAGTGGTGTTCTTCCACAGATAAGTCCTTTCTTTGCAAAAAATATTCACATATATGGAGAGGTAGAGTTTGGATATGCATCACTTCTTGAGGTAGTTATAATACTTGCAGCAGCATTGCTTTCATATAAGACTACTGATAAAGGAATAAGGGAAGACAACCATTTTACATGGGATGCCATCGAGGAAGTTGCAATTCTTTTCATAGGTATATTTATTACAATGATACCTACACTTCTTATTCTTGAAGTGAAAGGTGGAGATCTTGGAATAACAAAGCCATGGCAGTTCTTCTGGATAACAGGATTTTTGTCAAGCTTTCTTGATAATACACCGACATATCTTGTATTCTTTAAAACAGCACTTTCACTTGGATTTAAAGATGGAATACAGGTTACAGGAGGATTTGTACCGAAGATCCTTCTTATGGCGATTTCATCAGGTGCCGTATTTATGGGAGCAAACACATATATCGGAAATGCACCAAACTTTATGGTTCGTTCGATCGCCGAGGAAAATGGTATCAAAATGCCATCATTCTTCGGATATATGATCTGGTCGATAAGCTGTCTTATACCGGTATTTTTAATAGATATGATCGTATTTTATCTGTAGAGTGTGATGCGTTAATTGTAATTTAGTAACAAATCCGTTATACTAATAATATATTGGTATAGCGGATTTATTATTTTTACTTAGGGCAGGATTTATTTCTTAATGATAAAAATGACTGTGAAAATTGTGGTTTTGCAGTATAAATAGTTAAGAATATATTAAATGTTGGCTTTAGGGCAAAAAATATGGAGTGAATAATATTGGGGAGATAGTGAGGGTTAGTGATAAACGCTTAGAAATGAGGATTATTATGATTTTTGATACACATGCTCATTATGATGATGAGAGGTTTGATGAGGATAGGGAAGAATTACTTCTTTCTTTAAGGGATAAAGGTGTTGGTACAGTGGTAAATGTCGGTGCAAGTGTGGCGTCTACAAAAAAGACATTTGAGATTGCAAAGAAATATGATTTTATTTATGGTGCAGTCGGTATTCATCCGGAAGATGTTGAGAGGCTTGAAGAAAGTCATATGGAGTGGCTTAAATCACTTGCAGCTGATGAAAAGATCGTGGCGATAGGCGAGATAGGTCTTGACTATCACTATGATGAGCCGGAAAGAGATGTGCAGAAGAAGTGGTTTGCAAGACAGCTTGACCTTGCTTATGAACTTGATATGCCGATAATCATTCATAGCAGGGATGCGGCGGCAGATACGCTTGATATAATGAAGGCGCATCATGGTGATGAGCTTTCGGGAGTAATCCATTGTTTTTCATATAGTCAGGAGATGGCACAGATATATCTTGATATGGGATATTATCTTGGAATCGGTGGAGTAGTTACATTTAAGAACAGTAAAAAACTTAAAGAGGTTGTGAAAATGACACCTATCGAGCGTATCGTACTTGAAACTGATTGTCCATATCTTACGCCGGAGCCGCATCGTGGCAAGAGAAATGATTCATCTTATCTTAAACATGTGGTTGAATGTATATCAGAGCTTAAAGGGATTCCGGCAGATGAGATTATAAAGATCACTTATGACAATGCTATGAAAATGTATCGTATAAGATGATGATATGTTGACGGTAAAATAACTTGACAAAGTCAGGCACATGAAGAATATATAAGTAAAAAGTGCAGTACACTAAGGCACAGAAATGAGGGAAAATGGCAACACTTGGAATACCACAGAATACAATAGAGATTTTACAGAAATATAACTTCAGATTTCAGAAGAAGTTTGGACAGAACTTTCTTATAGATACCCATGTTTTAGAGAGGATCATAAGTGAGGCAGGAATAACAAAGGATGATTTTGTACTGGAAATAGGTCCGGGTATCGGAACGATGACACAGTATCTTTGTGAAAGTGCAAGGGAGGTAATGGCGGTAGAGATAGATGATAATCTTATACCAATCCTTGCAGATACGCTTTCTGATTATGACAATGTGACAGTTGTAAATGAAGATATACTCAAGCTTGATATAGCAAAGGTAGCTGCTGAACATAACGGAGGCAGACCGATAAAGGTTGTTGCAAATCTTCCGTATTATATAACAACACCTATTATTATGGGACTTTTTGAAAGTCATGTACCACTTGAAAGTATTACGGTCATGGTTCAAAAGGAAGTTGCAGACAGGATGCAGTCAGGACCGGGAACAAAAGATTATGGTGCATTGTCACTTGCCGTACAGTTTTATTCAAAAGCTGAGATAGTTGCAAATGTTCCGGCAAACTGTTTTATGCCACGCCCAAATGTCGGCTCTGCCGTCATAAGACTTACCTGCCATGAAGAAAGACCAGTGGATGTAAAAGACGAAGGATTTATGTTTAAAATAATAAGAGCATCATTTAATCAGAGAAGGAAAACCCTTCAGAACGGATTAAACAATGCTTCAAATCTCAATGTAAATAAAGAGCAGGTTGTCGCTGCATTAGAAAAAATGGGTCTTCCGGCAACGGTCAGAGGAGAGGCATTAAGTCTTGAACAGTTTGCAGAACTTAGCAATCTGCTGAAAGCTTAACGAAATACAATAAAAAATAAACCACAGCAGGATTTTGATAGCTGTGGTTATAATGATAGAAATTTATTCATTTATATGCTTTGCTGTGTTGTAAGCAGATGTCTGATTTAGCTTTTTAGTATTATTAATTGTTTGGGCAGTGTTTTTTTTCTTAAAAGGTCTGATATAAATAATGGTGTAATAAAAAGCAAACAATACACAGCCGCCGACAAGGTCAAGAAATGAGTGCTGTTTAAGTGTCAGCGTTGATATGCATATGAGGATACAAAGTATAAGTGATGAAAGTCTTATGATTTTTATCACTTTTCTTTTTTTGTCACTCTTAATAATATTTATATCATCAACATTTCTGAAATAATAGCTTCGGCTGATTCCGAAATAAATCGCAACCGAGTTAAACACATGGATACTCGGAAAAACATTTGTATCAGTATCAGTCCGATAAAGTATATCAATGATTGTTGTAAAAATATTGCTGTGATCAAATGTTTTAGGACGCATTGTCTGCATATTTGGAAAAATCGTGTAAATAATAAGTGAAGTTGTCATTCCAAGCAGCAGTACGGCACAACATCTGTAAAAATCGTCGAGATGCTTTGTCTGGAAAAAAAGATAAACCAGACTTACAGCAACATATAAAAACCATAAGAGATATGGAATTATAAAAACTTCACAAAATGGTATATAATCATCAATTTTACAATGTATGTTAGTAAAGTGTACATCAGTTCTCTTTTCAAGGGTCATAAACCAGAAAAGGTAAATCGGCATGTATAAAATAATGATAGCATGCTTGTATTTGAAAAGAAATTCTTTTAATTTTGTCATAAAAAACCTCATTTCTGCACATGTTTTTTGTGTTGCACATATTTTTGGTGTGCTAAAAAACAAATGTAATGAATAGTTTAGCACAAAAATTTGGATTAAACAATCCTGCTATGAGGGATAATTGGATTTAAGGCATGTTGGATAAATATATAATTGAAAATGGAGTATGTAAAAATGGATATGGTAGGAGATGTTTTTTTGATAATGCTTAAAATAAACAGATGTAAGAGTGTTATTCTTGCATCTGTTTATTGTTATACAGTCAGATAAAATCAATAATTAGCGTAGATTATTTCTTCAATGAGTATGTTTATTCTGGTTTGATTTTTATTTCATAATAATCATGTTTATTACCATCAAATTCTATTTCTTCATCTTTGGTGATTCCAACATAAGGAGCTGGATTTTCAAACAGCAGTCCTTCTACTTCATTAATATCAATAATACCCTCTACATTAGCCAGTAGATTCCAGGTGCTACCTGTTTTATCGCCTGCTTTTGTTACATTAGATGTATTGCAATTTATACCTGCCAAATAGATTGTTCCATTTTTCATTTTGATTCCTTCAAATGGAGGAATCATATTTTGTGATAACTTCTTTTTTGATTTTAGTGTTAAATTAACAGAAATAGGGGAAAGCTGTATCTTATTAATAGTTATACCTGTTTTACCTAAAACATTATTTTCTGATGTAAATTTATAGTTGCTTTGATTACCAGCAAGAGGAGCCTTAATTTTCCAGGTTGCAGATATTACATTTTTCATATGGTTGTCAGTGGTGTTGATATATTGTCCTAAATCTGACAAAGTAATATCAATAGTTTTATTTATGAAATAGTCTTTTTTGCCGTTGCTTGTAAATAGCATATCATATTCCAGACTGCCATCATTTTGGGTATAAGGAAAGATTAAAAGACCAGCTGAATTTTTGGATAGCGATTTACCATTCGGCAAAACAGGCTGCATATTTTCTCCTGTTACAGTGCCGTCATAAAAATCTGACCAACCGCTTAATTTTTTGCCATCTATTACAGCATCAAATACACGAAATTCTGGAATACTTTCATTCTTTTTTAGTTTATAACCAGTGATTTTCAATGACACAAATGCATGATAGCTATCAACTACAGTTTGCATGACTGTAACTTTGACACCATTTTTTGTACAAGTTGTTTTTTCACCTTTTGGATAAGTTAATAATCCTTGATCCTGGTATTTAGAAATATCCTTCTCAGTGACATGATAATTATTTTTCATATAGTCGTTCCAATGTTGAGTGACTGCGGCAACAGCAACACTGCCAAATGTAAATGTTATAAAGAAAACAGCTGCTGTTGCATATTTTTGGAATGTTGTTTTGAAAGTTTTTGCTTTCCCAGATTTCAATTTCTTCTTTAAAATAATCACCTGCTGTTCATCTACTTTAATCTGTTTGTATATTTCTTTTATATTTTGTTCAATCTCTTTTTCTTTCATATAAAACCTGCCTTTCTAGCTGTTGTTTTTACGATTCTTCAGTAAGAGCTTTTTTTAGTTGTTCTCTTGCTCTGACAAGTTGTTGCCGCACAGTTACTTCTTTTTTCTTTAAAATATGTGCAATTTCTCTTAGTTTATAACCTTCGTAATAATAAAGTTCAATTACTATACGGTACTTTGCAGGAAGTTGCATTACAGCACGAAACAGATCTGACTCATACTGATCTTCGTAATGAATGTTATCATCCAGTTTGATTTCATGTTTTCTCCATGGTGACATTAGAACAGACTTGCTACAGTTGACAGTAACACGAATCAACCATGCTTTTTCGTGGTCATCATTTTCAAATTGTGGTGCTTTACGAAAATATCGTAAAAACACCTCTTGAAAAATATCATCTGCATCGGAACGGTTTTTGCAATAAGAAAAAGCAATACGGTAAACCATATCCTTATATCTTTCGATTATTTCATCCATGTTTTTATTATCCCTCTTAATTTTTTGAAAAGTAACTGGAAATTAACATTTTTGTCATTTCTGTTAAAACCAGCTATTTATTTTTTGTATCAGTTGTATCTTTAGAAGCACTTCTATATAGAATACTCTGAGTTTGTTAAAAATGTTACATAAAGTATTAAAATTAAAGTTAGTTGCGTTTGTAGTGTATCTTTAATATAATTGTATCAAAGAATATGAGTATAAGGTATATAAGAGGATGTGAGCGTGATGTGTAATTTAAGTTTAGGAATAGAAGAAAGAGCAGAGGCGAGAGGAACGAAAAAAACCAATGAAACGATTATTATAAATATGTATAAAAATAAGTTTACATTGGAACAGATTTCACTTGCAACGCAAAAAAGTGTTGAGGAGATTGAGCATATTATAGAAGAAAATTGTGTGACAATGTAGCAAACTGTTGTGTGTTTGTTCGTGTTAAAATGTTTTTTGATGTTGCGGTGGAGTAATATTGGGAAAAATATAAATGGAAAAAGTATCTTTTCTTTGTGTTGATATGATACTTCTAAAGTAGACGGATTAGATATAAAATCTGTTGCTTTGGAGGGGCATATCAGCACTAGGAGAGATGCTTTATCTGTTTAATATTTATTCGATTTCTTCCAGTCAATATTTTCCCTGATATATTTAAAAGTAGATTCTTCGCCTTCATTTGCAAGCATAGTCAGTAGCTTTTCAAGTAATGCTCTTGTGCCAGGATGCAGTACATAATAATCTTTATTTTTGTTATAGTAAGCCAATGGGAAAGAATCATTGTAGGTATCACGATTGTAGTTTTTGCTTGCGGAAATTCTGTCGCAGAACATTTCAAGTACATATCTTGTAGGCATTGGCATACCGACAAGTCCTTCTCTGGGGTTTATGGCAAAATCTATCCAGTATTCAAAATGATGTTTGTTGCGTCCTTTATGGTGACAAAGCACTTGCCAGTACTAGTCTTTGTCATGAGAATTGCTGTCTAACCATTTGATGATGTAATGGCAGGTTACACCAGCCGCAACAGCAATTAAAAAATATAATCTTAATGTTATCATTATAGAACAGTATGTCGATATATATGGTGTTTAGAATATAAAAGGAGAAAACAGGATTCATGATTTATATTGCAGTATGTGATGATGAAGATGGTTTTTTGGTTTTGGAACAGAAACTAATATCAGCGTATATGCAAAAGCATGCATACCAATATTGTGTGGATACATTTTCGTCTGGCACAGATTTATTAAAACGAGGCAGTGTTATCACAAATTTTGATATTATTTTTTTAGATATTAATATGGATAAGCTAAATGGTATAGAAACGGCTAGAAAAATTAGAGAATCTGGTAGTGACGCATACATCGTGTTTGTTACCGCATTTATTTCATATGCTATAGAAGGATATAAGGTAGATGCAGTTAGGTATCTGTTGAAGGAAAGTGATTGCTTGGAGGCATCTTTAGAGGAATGTCTTGATAGTATTATTCGGCGAATGAATTATCAGGAAAACAGAGAAACATTTGCTTTTTTGGAAGGTGATATGACGATTAGTCCAGATGACATTGTTTATATAGAAAGTAATTTACATAAATTGACTTTTCATTTGGTAAAAAAATACAAAGAAAGGTATACCATATATGAAAAACTGGATGTGTTGGAGAAGAGGCTCAATTATTATAATTTTTGTCGTATTCATAAAAGTTTTTTGGTTAATTTGAAATATGTTGAGGAAATAAAGCGATATAATGTAAAATTAACAGAAAATGTATGTCATACATCATATCTTAGTGTCTCACAGTCTAGATATCTTGATGCTAGAGAACAATTCATTTTTTATCAGGGAGAAGTATAATGGAAACATATTTTGCTGAAATTATTTATACTTTTTTGTATGTTATTCTTTGTAAAATGTTTGTAGAATCGTTTGCCAAAAGAAAAAGTGAGACTTTAATCTGGATGATGTGGATATTCATTTTAATTCTTACCATTTTGGATTATCTTGTTTCTGTCTTTTTTGCAGATCATTTTTTAGTAAAGCAAATTATAGTTATTTTATTAGGAACAACTATGATGTGGAGATTTTATCGGCTTCGTTTTCTAAAGTGTAGCTTGATTATTTTATTTTATCAGGGGTTGTGCTTTGCTGCTGATTATTTTGCATGGATGGCATTACAGAAATTAATAATTATCACTTTGATTGAAACAAGAATGTTAAAATTTTTAATGGGGACACTTAGCCAGCTTTTGGTGTTTGGTGTAATTATTGTGTTGCGTCATTATTTTGTACAGGAAGAGAAAGAGAAAATTACCGATATTGAATGGATAAAATTTTCTTTATTTCCCATTTTTACAATTTTAGCTATTATAGCGATATTAATAAATTTTAATGGATTAAGTAATACAAAACAAATAAATACTCTTATCGGTCTAGCATTTGGAATGTTGATTTTAAATATTTTCATATTTTATCTCCTTTGGGATGCAATTGAACGGGAAGTAAAAATCAGAAAAGAACAGTTATCTGTGGAACGAGCAAAAAGTCAAACTGAAATTTATCGACAAATTTCAGAAAATTTTGACCAGCAGAAAAAAAGAGAGCATGAATATAAAAATGAATTAATGATTATCTCATCGTTGTTAAAACAGAATGAAATAGAAAAATTGAAAATTATGTTGAACAAATACAATGATGAAATTGCTAATAGAGTTGATATTATTGATACAAACCATATTATAGTAAACGCTATTTTAAATACGAAGTATCAAGAAGCAAGAGAAAAAGGAATTGTATTTGTATTGAAAGTTAATGATTTGTCTCAAGTCAAGCGGATATTCGCAATCCGCTTTGCTACTTGCTCATAACACTATTGGCTGCT
>NZ_JAHLQE010000161.1 GCF_018918235.1 Eubacterium sp. MSJ-13 | reverse complement strand
TTAAATCTGAAAAGATATGGGGAGAATGTTTTAAGACAATCTGTAGCATAACACTTTCAAGTTATTACAGATATGTACTGATGCGTTAGTCAGGAATTTACGCCTATGGAGAGTACAAGGAACTGCCGGTAGCAACTGTTTTATAGTGCGAAAGCATACTCAATGAAGTAGGAATGAAATATAAAAGTTTATAACTTTTTATAAGTTTTCAGTAACGGTAAGAAAAATGATAGCAATTGGAAGTGACCATGGTGGATTTAGACTCAAGCAGGAAGTGATGGCTCATCTAAAAGAGATGGGGATTGAATATAAGGATTATGGCTGCTACGATGAGAGCTCATGTGATTATCCTGTTTATGCAAAGAAGGTTGCAAATGCGATAGTAAGTGGTGAATGTGAAAAAGGAATACTTATCTGTGGGACAGGTATAGGTATTTCGATAGCAGCAAATAAAGTAAAAGGCATCAGAGCAGCACTCTGCCATGATACATTTAGTGCACAGGCAACAAGAGAACATAACGATGCAAATATTCTAGCTATGGGTGCAAGGGTAATAGGACCGGGACATGCGTTAAAAATTGTTGATACATTCTTAAATACTGAATTTTCTAATGATGAAAGACATATAAGAAGAATAAATATGATAGAGGATTAGTTTATTGTCTTAGCTGTGAGTGTGGTACTTTAGGTTGTTTTTATGCCATTCTGTGTTGTTAAATGCGTGGGTTTATGTATTATTATAATCTTGACAGTATAAAATCATGGGAGTATCATTAGAGATATGTTAAAATAAAAGATTTTTATCAATGGTTTTGATGTGATGATTGCATCGATTGCTTTGATATGCAGTCTTTTGAAAAAATTCACCCGATAAATTAAAGGGTTATGAAAGGAAGTATTGTTATGGCAAAAAAGGACATCGATTGGAATAATCTTGGATTTGGTTATGTAAAGACAGACAAAAGATATGTGTCAAACTTCAAAAATGGAGCATGGGATGATGGAGCACTCATTGAGGATGATATGATTACAATTAGTGAGTGTGCATGTGTTCTCCAGTATGCACAGACAGTATTTGAGGGATTAAAAGCATATACTACGGAGGATGGCAGAGTTGTCTGCTTCAGACCTGATTTAAACGCTTCACGTCTTGCAGATTCAGCAAGCAGACTTGAGATGCCGGTATTTCCTGAAGATAGATTTGTAGATGCTATTACTAAGGTTGTAGAAGCAAATATTGATTATGTACCACCATATGGTTCAGGTGCAACATTATATATCCGTCCATATATGTTTGGAAGTGATGCTATTATCGGTGTTAAACCTGCTAATGAGTATCAGTTCAGAGTATTTACAACACCTGTAGGACCTTACTTTAAGGGCGGTGCAAAGCCTATTACTATCCGCGTAAGTGATTTCGACAGAGCAGCTCCACATGGAACAGGTCATATCAAAGCAGGACTTAACTATGCTATGAGCCTTCATGCGATAGTTGATGCTCATCAGAAAGGTTTCGATGAGAATGTTTACCTTGATGCGGCCTCACGCACAAAGATTGAGGAGACAGGTGGAGCAAACCTTATCTTTATCACAAAGGACGGCAAGTTTGTTACTCCTAAGTCAAACAGTATCCTTCCTTCTATAACACGCCGTTCATTAGAGGTTGTTGCAAAAGATTACCTCGGAATGGAAGTTGAAGAGAGAGAAGTATATCTTGATGAAGTTAAAGACTTTGCAGAGTGCGGTCTTTGTGGAACAGCAGCAGTTATCTCTCCTGTAGGAAAGATTGTTGATCATGGTAAGGAAATCTGTTTCCCAAGTGGAATGGAACAGATGGGACCAAAGACAAAGGAACTTTATGATACACTTACAGGTATTCAGATGGGCAGAATTGAAGCACCTGAGGGATGGATTAAAGTTATCAAATAATTTTGGATTTTTTGTATTAAATGAATTATTTGTATATTGACATTATAGTATAAAGCAGATAAAATCGCTGCAATTCTTTAGTTTAAGGGATGCAGCGATTTTTCGGATTTTGAAAGGAGAATTTTCCTGATGAAGAAAATCGTTTTAACCGGAGGGGGAACTGCCGGTCATGTTACACCTAATATTGCGCTTATACCAGAACTTAAAAAGGCAGGATATGAGATTTATTATATAGGCTCATATGATGGTATCGAGAAAAAATTAATTGAAAAATTAGGTATTCCTTATTATGGAATTTCAAGCGGAAAGCTCAGACGCTATATAGATATCAAGAATATCAGCGATCCTTTTAAGGTGCTTAAAGGATTTGCACAGGCAAGACATTTGCTTAAAAAGATCAAGCCTGATGTAGTATTTTCAAAGGGAGGTTTTGTGTCTGTTCCCGTTGTTGTGGCTGCAAAAACACGCAGGATACCATGTATAATACATGAATCAGATATGACACCGGGACTTGCGAATAAGATCTGTATTCCATGTGCGGTAAGAGTGTGCACAAACTTTCCTGAGACACTTAAACATCTTCCAGCAGAGAAAGCTGTTCTTACCGGCTCACCTATAAGGGAGGAACTTTTTAGGGGAAATAGGGAAAAAGGACTTAAATTCTGTGGATTTGACAGTTCTAAACCAGTTATCCTTATAATTGGAGGAAGTCTTGGAGCAGTCGCAGTAAATAATGCGGTAAGAGGAATACTTCCTGAACTTTTGAAGAAATTTCAGATCATTCATCTCTGTGGAAAGGGAAAGAAGGATGAAAAACTTGTAGGAACAAAGGGATATGTACAGTATGAGTATATAAGTGAAGAACTTCCTGACCTTATGGCGGCATCAGACCTTATGATATCCCGCGCTGGTGCAAATGCGATATGTGAGATACTTGCACTTAAAAAGCCTAACATACTTATACCTCTTTCAGCACAGGCGAGCCGCGGTGACCAGATATTGAATGCGGCATCATTTGAGAAGCTCGGTTACAGTATCGTTATACAGGAAGAGGATGTAACTAATGAAAAATTGTTAGAGGCTGTAAATGAGGCATTTGACAATAAAGATAAGTATATTGCAGCTATGAAGAAGAGCCAGCTCAACAATTCTATCGAAAAGATAGTTGGTCTTATAAACAGTGCTGCAAAATAGCAGTAAGAATGGAGAAAAAATGAGTAATAGTTCAATTCCAAAAGATCCTGCTATGCTGCTCAGTTATATAAATACACAGCTTAGGGATTTTTATCCTGACCTTGAAGAATTGTGCAAGTCGCTTGATATTGATAGAAAAGATTTGGAAAATAAACTTGCATCAATCGACTATAAGTATGATAGCGGGTTGAATAAGTTTGTGTAAGGCAGATAAGATATAGACGGGAAACAAGGGGCCGCCGCAATAGGAAAATCTTATACAAAATATAGATATTTAGCAGTGAATAATTCTATATCTTGTATGAATTTTTGTTGATGCGGCGGCTCTATTTATGAGTTGTTTTGTATAGTGTGGTTAGAAAGTCATTGGATTTCCGGTTACATCTCTTGATACCCACATTGACATTCCGGGACCATGATTTCCAAACGGTCTTGTGTGAAAACCGAATTTTTCATAGAAACTTTCACGATGGTACGCTGCCATAAGGCTTACCATAACTGTTTCTCCTGCCACTACATCTTTTTGGATATAATCAAGTTCGCGGCGGATTAATTCTGTTCCTATATGATGGCCCTGATAATCAGGGTGCACGATAACATCTGTTATAAAATATGTATAGCCGCCATCGCTTACTATTCTTGCCATTCCAACAGGTTTGCCATCGCAGACGGCTACACACAGGTAAAAAGAGTTTTTTAATGCTATGGCTGCTCTTTTTTCTGTTACATTTATCCAATTTACAGCTTTTCTTAGTGCATTATAATCTTCGACACTTATGTTGTTTATGTATGTTATTTCTTTTTGTTTATCCATTGTTGTCCTCATCTGATTTCTTTTAAGATTTAAAAAGTTGTTATAGTCTTTAAAATATAGTTTACCACAATAATCTTGCTTTGAGTTATTTATTTGCTTTTTAGTAATATTTTTTTGCATGGAAGAATAAAATATTAGTAAAACAATGAGTTAATGTTCGTGCCGGTGTGCTGACAATTGGTGGAACGGTGCGTTGGCTGAACAATAACGGGTATCGAATATATTTAAGGAGATTTCTATGGATTTTAAAACAGCACAGATAACTTCAAATCAAATAGTCTGCCACAGTGATACTCAGATTACGCTTGAAAATGATATGAATGTTCCTGACAGCAAGCCTGATATAGATAAGATCATAAAAGTTGAGGGAAATATCTCCTCGAATGTAGTCGCGTCACTTGATGGAAAGGTAAATATAAAGGGGACGCTTGATTATTTTATCTTATATACAAGTAATGATGACATTGTTCCTATACATAATCTTGCGGGCAGCATAAATTTTGATGAGATGATAGCTCTTGAAGATGTAACAGAGGGGGACGAGATAAATTGTCATTTTGAGATTGATGACTGTCAGGCAAATCTTATAAATTCAAGAAAACTCAGCATAAATGCCATTATAGGAATACATTGTTGCAAGCCGCAGAGTGATTATTATGAGGCCGTTTCTTCTCTGATGGCTGATGAAAATATGGAGAGTATAAATTCGGATGGTCTGTATTCAAAAATGAAAAATATTACATATACCCATCTTGTCATACAGAAAAATGATATACACAGGATTTTTGAGGAATTGACTCTTCCAAAGGCAAAACCAAGTATAGATTCAGTGCTGTATTTTAATATAAGACCGTTAAATGTTCAGACAAAGGTTGTGGAAGATGGCGTCAGGCTTATGGGCGACCTCAATGTGTTTGTGCTTTATACACCTGAAAATGAGGAGTGCAGTCTTGAATATTTTGAGACAGAAGTTTCATTTGACGAGATAATAAACTGCAATGACTGTAACGAGGATATGATTCCTGATATCGATGTGAGTGTTGGAACAAGAGAATTGAATCCAAAACCTGATGAGGATGGTGAAAACAGGCTTGTCAGTTTTGAACTTACACTTAAATTGCAGATGAAATTTTATGAAAATAAGGAAGCACAGATACTTGATGATGCGTATTCAACGGCTATGGAACTTGAGCCTGTCAGAAAAAAAATGTCATTGAATAAACTTATTATGAAAAATCAGAGTTCGCTTCGTCTTTCTGAGCAGTTTCCTATTGAAAGTCCGGATAAGATTTTACAGATATGCAATGCAACGGGTAAGATTACGATAGATGAGCAGCAGATCGTTGATGGCGGAATACATTTGGATGGTGTGCTTCTGCTTGACATTCTTTATATGACGGAAAATGATGCAAGTCCATTGTCGATAGAGAGGGCAGTCGTACCTTTCAGTCATACGATAGAGATTGATAATCTTAGTCAGGAATGTTATTATGAGCTGCAATTTGATATCAACAATATAAATGTGATAATGATAGACAGTTCGGAGATTGAAGTTAAGGTAAATATAACATTGTGTGCGATTGCATTTCAAAATTTTGATGAGAGCTTTATTTCTGATATAGCAACTGCTCCGCTTGACTTTGAACAGCTTCATAAACTTCCGGGGATAGTAGGTTATTATGCGTCATCAGATACGCCGGTCTGGGATATCGCAAAGAAATATCGTACAACTGTTGACAGCATAAAGGAGTTAAATGAGATTAACAGTGATATCGTTCATAAGGGAGATAAACTGCTTCTGTTAAAAATGGTTGAGGGAATTTAGAAAAATTTTATTTTCCACAGCAATTTGTCCATAGTAACATAAGTTTCGGTTTGTGCCTTCTTTATTTTATACATGGGTGTGCTTTTATTGGGACTGAAGATTTTTTCAGTATTCCATAGGAGTACACCCGATTTTTTTAGATTTTGCAGTGGATACATTATTTGATTGCATAAATCATATATGTAGTGTAGAATAAGTACAGAAGCGAGTTGAATTTTGCAGATAAATTTAGCCCTGCTTCTGTATTTTTGTGGTTTGAATTAGTTGTTAAGTGGATATTCACAATCCACTTTGCTACTTACTTGATAGTGTTAAATAAATTTTTTACAGGAGGATTTATGCGTATGAAATACGACATTATTATTGTTGGTGCAGGTCCCGGAGGAATTTTTGCATCTTATGAGCTGATTAAGAAAAATCCTGAGGTCAGGGTTGCCGTATTTGAGACAGGTCATTCGCTTGAAAAGCGAGTTTGTCCTATTGATGGTGATAAGATAAAAAGCTGTATAAATTGTAAAAGCTGTTCTATAATGAACGGTTTTGGCGGAGCAGGAGCTTTTTCGGATGGTAAATACAATATAACAAATCAGTTTGGTGGAACATTATATGAGTATATAGGAAAAAACAAGGCTCTTGACCTTATGTATTATGTTGATGAGCTGAATCTCAAATATGGTGGTGAGGGAACAAAACTTTATTCCACAGCCAATACTGAGATAAAGAAACTTTGTGTTCAGAATGGCCTTCATCTTCTTGATGCATCAGTTCGCCATCTTGGAACGGATAAGAATTATGTCGTTCTCGAAAATCTTTATGCAGAGCTTAAAGACAAAGTGGATTTCTATTTTGATACTCCTGTAGACAGTGTTTTACAGAATGGAGATGGTTATCTTGTAAAGACTGCAAAGGGTGACTATGAGTGTGACAAGTGTATCATATCAGCAGGAAGAAGCGGAAGTAAATGGATGGAAAAAGTCTGTTCAGAACTTGATATTCCGACAAAATCAAATCGTGTAGATATCGGTGTGAGAGTTGAACTTCCGGCAGAGGTATTTTCTCATCTCACAGATGAACTTTACGAGAGCAAGATAGTTTACAGAACAGCGAAATTTGAGGATCTTGTCCGTACATTCTGTATGAATCCTCATGGTGTTGTTGTTAATGAAAATACAAACGGAATAGTTACAGTAAACGGTCACAGCTACGAAGATCCAAGTAAACATACTGAGAATACAAACTTTGCACTTCTCGTTGCAAAACATTTCTCAGAGCCGTTCAGAGACAGTAACGGATATGGAGAGAGCATCGCAAAACTTTCAAATATGCTCGGCGGTGGTGTATTAGTACAGAGATTTGGTGACCTTATAAGAGGAAGACGAAGCAATGCGTCACGCATAGCAGAAGGATTTGTGACGCCTACGCTTTCGGCAACTCCGGGTGACTTAAGCCTTGTAATGCCAAAGAGAATACTCGACGGCATTATAGAAATGATATATGCACTCGATAAGATAGCACCGGGAACAGCAAATGACGATACGCTTCTTTATGGTGTTGAAGTCAAGTTCTACAACATGGAAGTTGAGATAGATCAAAATCTTGAAACTCCGCTTAAAGGACTTTATGTTATCGGTGATTGCAGCGGTGTAACACATTCATTGTCACACGCGTCGGCAAGCGGTGTTCATGTTGCGAGAGCGATTGCAGGGGAAAGCAAATAATAAAGTAAATTGATGATAAAAATAATTGTAGTAGCTAACGGTAAATGAAATGAGGAATAAAGATGGCAGAAAATTATTCATTTTTTTCAAATAAGAAATGCGAATATTTTCCATGCCACAAAGTATCAGATGAAATAGCAGAAAAGGACTTTAATTGCCTTTTCTGCTATTGTCCTTTATACCTGAAAGAAAAGTGTCCCGGAAATCCTGTTTACTTTGTGACGGCAAATGGAGAAAAGATAAAGGACTGCTCGGAATGTATGTTTCCACACAGGGCAGCAAATTATGAAAAGGTACTTAAGTGCCTTATGTCAAAGAATGAGATACTTGAAGTGGATATAAGTGAATTGATTGTGGATATGGAAACGGAAATAGAACATTCATGTGGATTTGAGTCAATGGATGCGGAGATGAAAAGACAGCATAAGGAGATAATAAATGCGGCATATGATAAATTTTTCAGTGAAAAAAAGATACAGATTATCCTTAAACAGATTGACGAAAGTGTGGTGACAACTTCCGGGTTTGTATTTGGAGAGCAGACTATAAAATGTAATGCACTTGAAAAAATGAATGTAGCGGATGGAGATATTGACAGTGCTTATCTGTATGCATTTGGAATAAAGGATATTGATGAAAGAGCGTTGGAAGAAAGTTCACTTCTTGAAAAATATTATGTCGAATGTCTTATGATAGCGGCAACAGATGTGTTAAGAGACTGGATTAGAAATTATATAGAAAGAAAGCATAGCGTAAGGCATAAAAAATATGTGACGGACTCGTTTGGACCGGGATTTTATGGGATGGATATAGAGACTGTGCCGGAGCTTGTGAAAATAATAGGGGCGGAGAAAGTAGGGATGTCAGTTGATGAAAGCGGAAATATGCACCCAGCAAAGAGTTGTGTGGGGATTTATCTTGTGACGAGGAAGGAGTATGGGGAGAGGATAAAAGACTGTGCGTTTTGTGTGGGGAGCAAAGGCGGATGTGCGGTATGTAGAGGGAACAGGGGATAAAAAAAGAGCAAACTAGAGTAATGTATGTATGGTGGTAAAATTTGGATTTTTATTTATAATGTATAAATGCTTAGATGAAGCTAAATTATAAAATTCAAAGATAAATTTGCGTAAACGAGAATAGACATTTCATTGAAGAAAAATATATATTTGTTATAATAAAAACAGGAACAACAGACAGTATAAAAAGTAGCATGAAATTAATGAGAGGTGATGTTTTGGAGAATAATAATACGATAATGGAGACATTAAACGAAACAGATATAGCAAAATATACTATAAAGGACAGTGTCTTCACAAATCTGTTTCAGGACAAAAAATATCTTATACAATTATATAAAACATTACATCCGGAAGATACTGAGGTAACGGAAGATGAACTGAAAGATATA
>NZ_JAHLQE010000023.1 GCF_018918235.1 Eubacterium sp. MSJ-13 | reverse complement strand
TCTTATTCCAACAATCACTACTACAAATTTATCTTCCGGTATTTTTAACTGTTTTCTTGTAAAAGTACTTTTTTGTTCCTTTAATTCAAATGTAAATCTGCTTTCTATCACATCTCTATGGCTTGATTTTTTTTCTTCATCTGTCAATCTTCTTCCAATTATAGGAATACAATTGACCGTATGAGGTATACCAGAAAATACAAGTGACATTTCAGCACATGGAACAATATACGCTGATAAGTCTGCCAAAATGCTTCCCGTTCCTATTGATAAAATATATTCAGGCCTGACTGTATTAATTATATACAAGATCTCTTTAAATTTATATATTATAGATTGATCTTTATTTATTTGATAAAAATTAAATTTTTCACCTTTCATATTTATTTCTGAAAATTTATCATACTCGTCTATTACTTTTCCCTTTCCAATTCCAAAATATGGTAAAAAACTATATGTTTCATATTGCTCTGTTGTATTAACAAAATATACTTCTTTTCCTAGTGCTCTCAAAGCTTTGCATCTTTCTATAATAGTTTTTGTTGGAGCATGACTTTCCGAAAGATACTGAATTGACATAACAAGCACAACATTTCTTCTTCTTTGTACAGGTTTAATTTCCATTTGACTATTAATTTTGTCCAAACATTTTTCCAGACATCTCTGATAAATATATGAAGTTATCTGGGCAGTATCATCATTTGTCTTTATTTTATTTAAAAAAACTGCACGTTTTATCTGATTCCATACAAAATAACAAAATTCCTCATTTTCAATAAAATAATAAATAAAGCATCCCAAAAATTCATTTGTATTCTCGGCACTTTTTTCAAGTTGCATAAGCATTGACTTTAGATATAACATTATACTTGCATTCATTGAAATATTACCTTTTTTATTTTCAGTAAATAAATTTTTACACAAATCAATGTAAAGTTTTACTTTGTTTTCATCTTTCAAAATTTTTTCAGGCTTTATATTATTGCATAATTCTAAATATTTTTCTGCATCCAGCTTTTCTAAAGAATCTAAGATCAATTTTACATTATTTTTTTCTATATCCATTTGACATAATGATTTCAAACATTCCTTTGTTTGTTGATTTAGTTTTTTCAATTTTTCTCCCCTATGTAACTTTTATATTTTTATTTTCTATATTCTCTCAAAAATTTTTTTCTATATTTATCATAATTTGCCATATTTAAAAAATCACAATCATGTAGAGTCCATGGTTTTTCCTGATATGGAACAACAACTTTGTATCCTTTTTTCCTATATTCCTCCGACTGAGATACATCATAAAAATCCCAACCATCAAATATATCCATTCTCCAACTTACATCATGCCTGTTTGTCATAATAAGCAGTCCATCAACGGCTTCAACTTCTGTATATGGATTTTCCATAGGTAGGTCAAAATTATCATCTGCACTTCCAAGTGTACATGCTCTTAATAGTCCCACTCTCATTTTAGTTTCCCACATAACCGCCGAATCCGGCAATTTTTTAGTTCCAACCATACCTATCATTCCTATATTATCATCACTTTTAAATATCTGTATTGTTTTCTCTATAAAATCTTTTTCCAATATAAAAACATCCTGATGAAGATATACCATATATTTAGCATCTGTATCTTCCATAGCTGCCTGATATCCGGCAGCCATAGACTCTGCATCTTTTATCTGAATAACCTCTATAGTATATCCATCAGGAATATTTAAATTTCTTATATACAAAAGACATTCTGAGAGATAATTTTCATCATTATAACAAATTACAAAACAGACTTTTCTGCTATCTTCCATTTTTCTCTCCTAAATAATACACCTTTTATCCAAAATCACCATTTACGAAGTATAGTCTTTCTCTCCATCGGATCAAGCTTACTTATCTTCGGATCATCATAATATGAATCATTTCTTATATGAGTTGTTGATATCTCCTCGAATATAGCACCATCTCTTGATGTAAATGCATGCTTTTGTCCTCGAAGTACTGTCTGGACATCCCCCGCCTTAAGCTCTTTTTCTTCACCATCAAGTACAATTTCAAGATCACCATATAAAAGCTGGAATGTTTCTTCTTTTATCTTATGCATATGCATAGGATGTTTCTGTCCCGGAAGCACTATAAGCAGTTTTTTACAATACTCTCTGTTTATGACACTCACTATAATAGCTCCTGTCTGTCTGAAGTTCTTCATTCCATAATGATGCGAAAGTTCAATCTCTATGTCATCTCCCAAAACAATTCCTGCTTCATAGAGCATACCTTTTGCATCATGTATAACACTTCTAGCAAGTTTTGTTGGTGTTATATGCCTTGTCTCAAAAAGTGCTTCATTTGCTGCATAATCTCTTGAAACTTCAATACCTTCATTAAACTCACCGCTGTTCATCTGCTTTTCCTGACATGGCATAGCAAAAAATACATCATCTATTCCTATAGTGTCTCCAGCTTTTACATCATGTTTAAGATATACTCCACGCATAAGCGAATTAAGTGAGTCAATTTCTGCCTGACTAACATATTTATCATTTTCTTTCTTTGTAGTGCAGATTGTTTTTGCCTTAAGTGCAGCTTCAACCCATTTATCTGCCTGTGCAGGTGTCATTGAATATGCATTTATAGAATACTCTTTTGTCGGAAGCGCAACATGTCTTTCAAGTATCTTTGCTCCTTTTGCCACAGCAAGCATTGCTACAGTATTGTCATCAGGATCTTCGTGTCCTGAATATCCTATAGTAATATCTCTGTAACGCTTGTTCATACGGTCAATAAAGTCAAGCTGCAGATGATCTGCCGGTGCCGGATATTCTGCTATGCAATGTAAAAATGCAAAGTCAGATTTTTTATGCGAAAAGAAATTATAAAGTTTATCTATATCTGATAATGTCTTTCCCCCTGTAGATATTATCAGTGGTTTTCCTGTCGCTGCTGCCTTTTCAAGTAATGGCCAGTCAAGGGCACTACAGCTTGCAATCTTTATAATGTCGATTCCCTGCTCCATACACCAGTCAACACCATCCTCGTCAAAAGGTGTACTCATGGCTATCATTCCCTCTTCTTTGATAGTGTCAACAAGTTCGGTAAACTGTTCATATGTAAGTCTTGTACTCATAAATCTCTGTACATGCGGCACATCTGTCCTGTCTCTGTAATCAGGATGTATAAAATTGTCAAGATTTCTATACTGTAATTTAACAGCTGCATTTATATTATACTTTCTGGCTATCTTTCCCATCTCATGGATAATGTCTTTTCCATGTTCTACATCTCCCTGATGGCTGTTTGCCATTTCAAAAATAAATAAATCATTAAATAATCTGCTCATTTCCATCCTCCGTTTATTTTCTCATTATATAATATCTATTTTATATATCGGTTTATCAGTTAAAATATTATAGTTGCACAAACTGTAACATCTCGCAGAATTTCATATCAATATTGAAAAAACGCTGTATTTTTCTCCAACCATTTAATGCTATTTTTGTTCTTTCTTCAGAATTTTCTAAATAATACTGTATTTTTACCAAAAGGTCATCTAAATTCTCATAAATAACAAAATCTTTTCCAGGCTCAAAATATCTACATAAATCTTCTTGATAATTACTTATCAGAAATCCTCCTGCTCCCATAATATCCAGACATCTCAATGGAATTCCTGTCTTTATTGAACGAAGTGATATATTTAAATTTATCTTACTATATCTAAAAACTATTGGCATATCACAATTGTAGTCCACATATCCATGACTTACACATCTACTGCACAATGCTTTATCAGAACCACTAAACAAATCTACCTTATACACATCTGATATCGCATTTAAATACTCTATTCTTTCCATAGAAGTTATTTTTCTTGATATTATATCTGACATTCTTGCCTTAAACGGTATTTTATATTCTGGATCATCAATCCACTTTATATATTTTTCAAGTTCATTTGTAATTTTTTCATCTAAAATATCATCAACTATATTTATCCCCGGAAGTTTCATTGCTGACTGCATAACTCCATCTAAAAATCCTTTTACTCTTTCAGGTAAATATGTAATCTGATCATACGGACTATTTTCGTACAAACTCCCTAAAAATGAAATGTCATATTTATATGGCACATTTGTAATATCATTACCAAGCATAACATTTAACTTATTTGTGTTGACACCTAAAGGCATCTTATATACATTCTTTGCCCCCATTGCCTTTAAAGCATCCTCCATGGTTTTATCAAATATAAAAAAATAGTTACACTCATTAGACGCTTTTTCCGAATATAATGTACTGTGTGGGCAATCATATATCCACGATATATATTTGATATGATTTTTTTCCGCAATTTCTGAAATTGGCGGAAAAAAATCATATGTAAATATACAGTCATAATTATCATTTATTATCTCATTCTCAATTTCATTATATTTTTCTCTAGAATTAAGCCCTTCTGCAACACTTCCTTCTATTCGAGTATATTTTATCTCAAGCCTCTTAAACATATCCTCTAAATCATAATCTACTGCACCCCAGCCATAATATAAAATCTTAATATCCATTTTTAACTCACTTTACTCAAAATTATTTTGGTATATATCTTTTATTCTTTCAGTAAAATTAACTACTGTCAAATTCTGTTTTGCCTTTTTATATGCATTATCGGCAATATTCTGAAGTTTGCAATCATCTTCCAAAATTCTTTTAATTCTTTTGATAGATTCATCCAAACGATTCCAACTATAATATAAAATTTCCTCTCTATCCCTAAAATTTTCATTAAGATATTCAGTCCTGTCTGTACAGCATATGGCACCATTAAGCATCGCATTAGAAACTCTGTCATGTATACCTTCTGTAAAAAACGGGCTAATATTTAATACTATTTTTGAATCTGCCATTAATTTTAATACATCATAATAAGAAACATCATCTCCAAGTATTTCTAAATTATCATATACTTTATTTTTTTCCTTAAATTTTTGCCATCCCATTCCACATACCGATACTTTTATACCATTTTTTATCATACTAAGTACACATTTTTCTCTTAAAAAATTTCTATAATACTTATCAATAACCCATCCAAAATCGTCCATAAAATCATGAATTTGTTCATTTGTAATGTCTAATCCTAAATCTCTATACACACTTCTCATCGCATCAGCAATTGTTTGATTGCAATTTTCTATCATCTTGTCAATAACTGATTTTATAAGTATCTTTAAGCTTTTTGATAACTTACAGATTTCTTTCTCACATTCTTCAACTACACAACGATAAGAACCTGGAACTAATACACAAATTTTTCTATCACATATCGGTTTTGAATGGTCATATTCTATCCCAAATAAATGTAGTGTTTGTGCCGGCTTATTATATATTTTTCTTACAATTTCTGTGTCACCACCATCAACACATGCAATCATCATATTTTTTCCTACACTTTCAACCCTATCTGTATGCATATATGGAGGATCAACTATCCATCCTAAAACCTTTGTATTCATTATCTCAAAAATTTTCTTATTTTTGTAAATTCGTTCAAACCATACTGCCTGTACAACAAAAACATAATCAAACTTTTCTTTCCAAAATTCCGGTATTTCCCCGTTTATCTCAGCATTAATCCTACATACTTCCATATCAGAATTATTTTTAAGATAATTTTCTAATGTATCCATCATAACATGTAAAGCACCATACTGTGAAAATCCTTCAAATATCAAAAAGCGTATCATACAAATACCATCCCCTTCTTCAGCTGTCTCTTAAAAGTCTTTCACTCGCTTTTAAAAATTCTTCCTCAGTATCTATATCAAAATTTTCATCCATAACATAACCGGCTATCACATCACCCGTCATCGAATTTTTCTCAGTAACGACATCTGTCCTAAATACATCTATGCATGCATTCTGATAATATACTTTTGGAAGCTGCTGTCTTGGCATGTTATAACATTCAGGTATATCTTTCATAACCGGCTCCAACATATTATCTTCATTCATAAACCACATTTTATATGGAATCTCATTTGCTGGTGCCACACATCTTATTGAGTCTGCCTCCGGATGTTTTTTTAGATAATCTATCATATTTTCTATATCCTGAATCTTTCTTATAGGATATGTTGGTCTTAATTGTACTACAAGATCAGGTATATAATTCTCATTATCCCTTAAATATGACAATGCATGCCTGAATACATCCAGATCCAATGCCGTATCTGTAGCATATTCTGCCGGTCTTATAAATGGTACTTCTGCACCGTATCTTCTTGCTATGTCAGCATACTTTTCACTGTCTGTACTTACTATAACTCTATCTATACTTTTTGCTGTAAGTGCATGTTCGATTGAATACGCTAACATCGGCTTTCCATTTATAAGCCTTATATTTTTATCTACAACACTCTTTGAACCGCTTCTTGCAGGTATAACAGCTAAAACTTCATATTTCTTTTCCATCTGTATTCTCTCTTTCAATCTGTTTTATCACTTCTGAAAAATATATATCACGCATACCTCTTATTTTTGCCCCCATTGAAGAATTTACAAAATCAACACCCACCTCTTTTTCAATTCTTTTTTCAATCCATCTGCGATAAATGTCAAGTGTTTTACTGGTAAATATCCTGCCACCTCTTACTGCTTCAACTTCCCTCAATATGTTCTTGTTTGATATCTGTCCCCCAACTCCTGACGAGTGGGTGTTTTCTCCACGATACCCCATGTCTGTACCTATACAAACAATCCTCTTTGCACCGAGTCTGATAGCTATATCTATTGCAAGTGTAGTGACCGAACCTCCTGATTCATATAAGATCGTACCTGATCTTTTTGCCATTTCTTCTGCCTGCTTTACACCACTCTGATATGCAATATATCTTTTAGACTTATAATCTGCCACAACATTTGCCGCCGCTGTAGATATATATATTAAAGGAACGTCATCTGCTTTTATATCACGCAGCTGCCACTGTGTACTCGGTTTTGCATCCGTTATAATAATATAATCCGGCATTATCCCTTCTGCGATAATTTTCTTGCTTACTTTTCCTACACAGATAATTCTTACACTTTTCCTTATACTTTTATACAGCATATCATTGCATATTTTTCTTAACAGCTCAATATTATCGTCAAGTGAAGGTCCTCCTGCTATTATAATAACATTTTTTTCGTATATATCACCCTTTATTTTATCAACCGTTTCGTCATGCAAAGATATATTTTTTGAAAAATTTTCATCAAGCAGTTTTCCCTGTTTCTCAATCGAGTCAGATATAAGCTGATAATTTTCTATAACATCACGCAATTTTTTATCTAAGATTGATCTTACAGATGGCTTCCATACTTTTAAGATAGTATTTTTCTCTGTTGGATCTTGTTCTGAAATCTCTACCTTTTTTAACTGCTCTGCATAGTCCCCTACTGTCTTACAATATACAATATGGATGTTATTATTAGACAAAGGACCACTTAAATCTCTATAATTAAATGCAATCCTTAACTGCCCGATATCACCCTCAAGCACTGTTATGCTGCTTTGAGGATACATATCTGCCATACACTGTATATGATATCCCATACCAAAGCCTATTATGATAATATCATTATCTTTAGCAGACTGATTTTTAAATGCTCTGCAATACATCAATGCTTCCTGCCATGGATTGCCGGAAGAACAGATATTTATTTTTGTGTCACTTTCAGAACAGACTGCTAAAGACAAATTCCCTGTAGCAGTATATGATAACTCATATTTTTCAGCTGTATGCTCCTCTGCAGCTTTTAATTGACTATAAAGATATCTGCTGTCAGGATTGCTAATTTCTGCAAGTATCTGCATATTTTTTTCAAAATAGTCATATAACTGCCATTCATTATTTTCTAAAAGACATATTTCTATTTCAGATAATTTTTTTACAAATTCTCTGCCACATATTTTTTGCAAATCATTTAATTCTTTTTGTTCTTCATCATTACAAAGAGAAACAATACAATCTTTTAACCTATCGTAAAGCGGATGCAGTAATTCTATACTGTCGCTAAACTGTATTGACTCTGCTATCTCAAAATATTTCTCAACCTTTTTTATAAATATATTAGAAAAGTCATACGCCTCCTGATATATTCCCTCTTTTGCATAATACGATATTTTTGTAGCATCATATATCATATCATTAACATATTTTATCAAATTCTGCATAATAATCCTAATTCCTGAGCAGCTCTCTGCTAAATAATATCATAAAGGCTATTTGTTTTACTCCGAAACAAACAGCCTTGTGAAAATACTATCATATCTTTTTTAATGATTCATCTAATATAGGCGTCAGTGCCTTTACACCATTTATTATAGCCTCAAAACTATATTCTGCCATCTCATATGTTTTTATAATATTTTCATCTTCATCTTCGGTCAGACAGTTGATATCTTTAAGTTTTTCATTAAGTTCACCAGCTATATAATCGTCAAGTATACTATATACCATCTGTTTTGCTATAAAATTATTTGCCTTTTTTACTGTTTTCAGACACTTATTTTCTTTTTTAGGACTAGGTTTCTTTGATCTCACAATCTCTATCATATCTTTCGCAGCCTGAATACCATCTCTTGCATATATTTCTATATTTTTTAGTTCTTTTTGCAGATGAAATAAATCTTCTCTAAGTAATTTGTACTTTTCATCATCAAACGTCGGTGGTATAACCGCAAGTTCTTTCCCAAAGTCAAAATCAGTACCACAGTACTTGTCTATCACTTCCGATAATTCCATAATCTTTGAACCTTTAAGCTTTGCTCCACCTTCTGTAGCATCTATAACTTCTATACTTCCTTTTACCTCTTCTATCGCAGCACTAAACCAATCAATATATATTTTCCAATCTCCTCTTGACTTTATCTGATTTCCATATATATCCTCGACATATATTATACCATTACATTCATCATCTGCATGGTTTTTAGTGCCGCCAGCATGTGTACTGTCACCTGCAAATGCAAGATCCTGACCGATAAGAACGATTCTTTCTGCCCCCATCTGCTTAGCAACATTAAATGCTGCTGTAGCAACAGAGCCACCTGAACCGTACTCCGGAAATATCAGCCCATATCCTTGATAAAGCTTTGATAAAAAACCTGAACCACTAAACCATATCTTCTTTCCCTGATTCATTTCAAGTATCTCATTTCTTGCATCGAGAATGGCAAACATAGGATGTTCAAAGCTTCTCTCATCACTTAAATGCCCGATATCTTTTCTCGCATCCAATGTTATGATTGCATCATACCATACATCATGTGCTATAAGATATTTAACTGCTGTATCAGTCGCAAGTATAAAAGCCTTTCCCTTTGCTCTTTTCAATTCGTCAATGTTCTTATCAAGTGATGGTCCTGCTGCAACAATAATAACAGGAACATCTTTAGGAAGCATATGCACAAGCTCCATTATGTAATTGCTGTTTTTTATAAAGTGAAAGTTATTGATCGTATTTAATGTACAGATTTTTGAAAGATATGCTGCTGTATAATTTTCTGAACCTTCTACAATATATAACTTTTCAATAGTATCTGCGAATTCTTTCGCTTTTTCCGGATAAATCTTATCCAGCCCCGGATAACATGCTACCAACTGAGTTGGAATCATACTCCAGTGAACACGACTCAACATGCTGAAATAAAAATCTGTATAGTTTATCATATCAATATATAACAATACTCTTTCATCAGCTATAATATCACACAGATCAAAGTTTTGAAGGCAGTATATAAACAATGATACATCCGGTTCTACAAGAAAAATAACAGTATCACTTTTAAGTTTTCTGATTGCTGCATCAGCAAAAACTCCATTAGCAATGCCAAACATAACTAATGATACTCCTATATTGTTAAAATCAAACTGTTTAGTCCATCTTTCAGCTTCTTTCGTCGGACTGTAAAGACTGTTTAATCTGATCTTTTTCCCATCCGAATCTATCTCGATCGTCTTTAAACCTTCTCTGGTGTCAACAAGCGTAAATTTTTCAAAATCATATTTTTTTTCATCATAGATTTCTTTTACTTTTTCATAAATATCCACTCTGTTTTCTTTCAAACACTCAACATTCTTATCCCAAAAGTTCATCTTTAATGCCCCTCTAATGTCTATTTATTACATATTATCAGCAATCTGTTCCATATATTCAACAAAATCATACTGAAGCACATCTGCTAGTAACACACTATCCGCATTTTGAAGTGCTTCCATGGCATCTTTCAAAATACTGCATACCTTTTGTTCATCAAATTCAAAACCTTCGTGTTCACTCTTGTATGTAGCCAGTGTATCTATAGCTTCAGTCATTTCTAATAACACTCCACTAAACCTCTGAAAAGCCTCATTATCTTTCTGTTGATAAAACAGGTCAACTGTATCTGACACATCACTCAAAACTTTCAGCACTAATTCTTTCTGTTCACTCATCTTAATATCTCCTCAAATTTTAAAATATATAAAAAGCAACAAAGCTTTAATCTTTGTAGTCTTTTATATATTTTAAAAAGGGATTGACCCAAAGGTCAACCCCTCCTGAGTAACATTCAAAAACTTGTATGTAATAATTAACCAAGTAATGAAAGAACGCCCTGAGTAGCCTGATTTGCATGAGAAAGCATAGACTGACCAGCCTGCTGAATGATGCTACGTGCAGAATATGTAACCATCTCATCAGCCATATTTACATCACGAATCTTGCTCTCTGATGACTGTAAGTTCTCAGCCATGTTGTCAGCGTTAGCAATAGTGTGATCAAGTCTGTTCTGAACAGCACCAAGATATGATCTTGCAGTAGATACAGAAATGATAGCTTTATTAACAACAGAAATAAGTGCTGTAATCTCTGAGAATGCTTTTGCATTACTAATCTTGCCTGCAATAGCCTTTCCTGATACCTTAAGAGCACCTGCTGTCATCTTCTTGATACTAAGCTTAATCTTCTGATTTCCATTAGCACCTACCTGAAGATACTTACCTGTAAACTTACCAGAAATAAGTTTCATTGTATTGAACTCTGTCTGTGTAGCAATACGATTAATCTCAGATGTAAGCTGTCTAACCTCTTTAGCGATAGACTTACGGTCTGTAGATACATTTGTATCATTGGCAGCCTGAACTGTAAGTTCTCTCATTCTCTGAAGTACTGAATGAATCTCGCTCATAGCACCCTCAGCTGTCTGGATAAGTGACTGACCATCCTGAGCGTTTGTAGAAGCCTGCTTAAGACCTCTAATCTGTCCACGCATCTTCTCTGAAATAGAAAGTCCTGCTGCATCATCTGCTGCACGATTGATTCTATAACCTGAAGAAAGTTTCTCTGTGCTCTTTGCTAAGCTGTTATTTGTGATTGTTAACTGTCTGTTTGCGTTTAACGCTGTCATATTATGCTGTACTATCATAATGTTTTCCTCCTTGAACTCTCAGTGGCTTCCATGCCACCGCTGTTATAATAAATAGTTTTCTGTTTTTTATATGTCCGTACTCATCTAAAAAACTCCATGTCCTTCTAAGGACTATTAAGTATTAACTTACTCAATTATTATATCGGATATGATATCTGATACTTTAGCCTTTTTTCAAATTTTTTAATTTTATTTTCTTTTATCTAAGAAATGCGACTGCCATTCTCTGTGCTGGTTTGCCATATTCTGATAGTATGAAACTGCAACTTTATTTGATGTCTTAAAGTTTGTGATTTCATTTCGTTTTTCTTTAAGAAACAGATTAAATCTGCTTTTGTTTTGTGCTTCAAGTCCCTGTATCTGAAGGCTGATATCAGTGATTGTCCTTATATGATTCTGCATCTGAATAATCTGACTTTGAAACTCATATTTATTTTTCGCAATATAAGCACCTGCTCTTTCATAAATTGTCTCAAAGCCTTTGTCAAGTTCATCAAGCTTTTCTATCATTTCTGCTTTTTGGTCAACTATCCTATCAAATGAATCTGTATCAAGTTCAACTATCTTCTGAACCGATAAAAGCTGATTCTGTTTGCGGGTAAGTTCAAGCAGCTCCTTCAACACTTCAAACTTTTTCTGAAGTGAATCAAGAAGCACTGTCGCATATATTTTTGGGTCCTGCATATCATGTTCCTCCAATATAGCCATATTTGTTATTTTGCATTATTTAACCGCATAACTTCTTTCCATGTATCACGCATACTTTTAGTATGTTTTAATGCTTCCTTTATTATCTCAACATCTTTCTGCATATTTCCTTCAACAAGTCTGCGGTATATGTAATCATATACTTTCTCAAATTCCTGTGCCACCGGATATGTCATATCAAGTCCCATTCTCAATTCCATAATGGCATCCTCAGCTTTTTTAATGTAGTCATTTATTTTCTGAACATTTTTAGGATCATTTTCCATGGTTTCGATGGCTGTATCACAAAATCTGACTGCCGCATCGTAAAGCATAAGAGTAAGTCTTGCCGGAGATGCTGTTTTTATGGCATTTTGTTTGTATATTCTGGCTGCATTTTTATTTTGTTGCTGCATAAAATATCTCCATTTCATTATATTTTAACGACGGACAAATTGTCCCAAAACAATCCACCCGCCGTTTTTATTATACTATATTCTTTTATTAAACACCAGTATCTTATTTTTAATATTTTATGACAGATACTGTGAGAGTGAACTCTGTTGTGACTGAAGATTTGCAAGGGATTTCTCCATCGCAGTAAACTGTGAATAGTATCGCTCTTCCATTGCACTGAGTTTGGTCTCCCAGTTTGATATTTCTGTTTTATAATCTGAAAGCTGAGATGCCATCTCCTTATCATTATAAAATGTAAGAGTACTGCTAAGACGCGATGTTCCCATCTTCTTTGTCAGATCGTCATACAGGTTTCCAACAAGACCTGACAAAACCTCCTTGACCGTATCTGGATCATCTTCAAGCATCTGTTTAAGTGTATTAGTACTGTCACTAAACTCAGTATCATCCTCATCACCTTTTATATGAAGCAGACCACCTTCATTATAATTCTTTGCCGAGGTAGTGATACCAAGATTTGCCAGTGAATATCTTTTACCATTTGATGCTGTGACTGTTCCCTGAAGATTAGTCTTTACCGATGAAATAAGACTGCTGAGTGTACTGTCCCTGCGGAGAAGTGAATCTTTTATCTTAGTGTTCCATTTGTCTACTTCATCGTCAGACATGGCACTTTTCTGATCATCTGTAAGTACATCATAACTGCTGGCTGATGCAGCATTATAATATGTATTCATTGATGATAAGATACTATTATACTCTGTGATAAATTCTTTTATGCTGTCATATACGCCTGATGTATCATTACTTACAGTGACATTTACCGTATCATAGTCATCATCACTGGTTCCATCAGTACCGGCTTTCTGAGTAGTACCGAGAAGATTTAATGTAACTCCTGCAACATCTACACTTGTAGTATCACTTGTAAGAGTTGCACCGTTATATACAACCTCTGTGCTTTTTGCCGTTGTAAGAACCATACCAGGTGCCGTTGTACTTGCATCAGTTCCTGATTCAGTATACTCTGTATTTCCATCAAAGCTCTGAAGTCCAAGAGATTTCAATGCTGTATCATTTGAATAAGTTGCAGAAGTTTGTCCTGCATCCGCAAGTCCATTATATGTATCTACTATATCACCAATTGACTTATCTCTCTGCTTCTTTGACTCTATACCATACTTTGATGTACTGGCTGAATCTCCGAGTAATGCTTTAAGTTTGCTTGAATCAACATTTCCATCAACATCACTTGACACTGTACCTTCCGATGCCAATTTTGCTATAGCAGCATCCTTTCCATTTATGGCAGCATCACTATATGTATCACTGATAAGTTTAGTAGCTTTTTCCTCTTTTTTTGCCTGCTTTGCATCGGCTATTGCTTTAGCCTTTTCTTCATCAGACATTCCCGTATAGTCTGCTTCTTCAATTGCTTTATTTTCATCATCAGTCAGTGTCTGATTTGCCACAATAGCATCATAAAGCGAAGAAGCTTTCTGAGATGCAACTGTATCAGAAGCAGCTTTCAATGTATCTTTATCTGTATCACTTATCTTTCCACCGCTTCTTAACCCATTTATAATATCATCAATGTCACTTTGTGTCGTTACTTGAGTTGTGTCTGTATCATTATGTTTTTCCTGCAGTGATGAATAGCCTATCGTATTTTTTAAATTTGATAATGTCTGTCTTGCCTGACTTGTAAATCCAGTTACTGAACCACCACTTCCATCTCCAACCTGTATGGAAAATTTATTACTCTCTCCACTTTTCTGTGAACTAAGAAATATTCTCTGCTGTTTTGTGTCAAATGTGGCATTTAATCCTGCATTTTTACACGCTGATACAAGATCATCTATAGTAGTGCTGTCTGAAACTTCAAGTTCTACCTCTTTTGTTCCATTTATCTTTATCTTTGCACCTGATGTAAATGACTGACTGCCATCCGCTGCACATAAATCTACAAGTTTTGTTTTTGCTGATGCTGCATCAAGACCACCATCAGAATTTTTTACACCACCGACTTTTGCTCCTGTAACATACTGTGCTGCTGCCATAGACTTTATCTTTACCTGATAAGTTCCTGCTGCTGCCGATGATGTCGCTGTTGCCGTAAGCTTTGTGTTGTCTGCTGATGTCGCTTTCTTTGTCGTATAGTTTGACTGAAATCTCATCTTTGAAAGTGAATCTTTATAGAAACTGTAAAGCTTTGTGTTCAATGATTTCCATACTTCCTGTTTCCATTCAAGCTTCTGCTTTTTATTTTCAATCTTAGTCTTTTTTGTCCTCTGTGCTGACATCAGAGCATTTACAATAGACTCTGTATCAAGTCCTGAAGTAAGTCCTGTCATTCTAATTGGCATAATCAAACCTCCTAATTTATATCAATCGGATAATCTGATATCTCTTGATATATTTACTATCTTTTTTCATCTACGATGATACCGGCAATCTCCCAGATCTTTTTCAATGCTTTAAGTGTTTCCTCTGGCGGAACTTCCCTAATACACTTATCAGTATCCTTGTCAATGACTTTTATGGAAATTCTCTGTGTGTCATCGTCAACTGAATACTCAAGACGAGTGTTCTTTATCTTTGCATTTGTTTCTGCAAAACTACTGTGTATAGTGCTCTGCGAAACATTCTGCTGAACTTCCTTTTTATCATCCTGATCTTTTTGTGAGATGCCATCATCTTTATTGTCACTGTCTGTATTATTTTCTATATTGTTATCCTGCTCTACTTTTTTGACAGTGTTATTTGATGATGTCTGTCCTGCATAATCCTCATAACTATTATAATTATAGTTGTAATCTGTGTTGTCATTTTTCTTCTGACCTATAGGTTTTATAGCATCTAAATCCATCATCTTTCTCACCTCCGTGTGATGCTTATTTGATATATATAAGAAAATCCATTCTCCTATATAATATTTTCCTTTTCTCTTATTGTATCGTCATTTATTTAATTATATTTAACAATATCCTCTATTTTTAGCACTTTTTAAATATTATTTTCCAAACAGTGCTTCTAATGCCTGCATATCCACATCTCCCTCTGATGCTTTCTTATTTTCCTCCTGTATCTGCACATATATTTCTTTCCTGTATATAGGCACTGATTTTGGAGCATTTATTCCTATTTTTATCTGATCACCTTTTATCTCGAGCAATGTTATCTCAATATCATTGCCTATCATGATCGACTGGTTTATCTTTCTGGCTAATGCTAACATTTTCCCTCCATTCCTGCGTGTTCTTATTACGCATAGCATGAGTTTTGATTTGATTTTTTCTATGATTCCTTACTGATATCCTCTATGATCTTATGCTTTATTTTATAATCACCTTTTTCAAGTATCACCTGAATAGCTCTGCCATTTGCTGCATTTATTATGACAGGTGCTTTCATATTTACTGATGTTTCTCTTACATTTTGAGGTATAGTTGCAAGTACGAGCAGCACTATATCTTCATCTTTAAGTTCACCAAGCGGTTCAAGGAGTGCATCTTCTACTACAGGATCATAGTCCTTGATAACATTTAAAGGATTTACTACCGGAAAAGCAAGTCCTTTCTCTGTCACACACTGAAGCCATGAAAAAAACGGTCTTTTTTCTGACTCGATATCATAGAGGAGCGTATAATCCTTATATTCCTCAAAACCCATGATACCATTTTCAAAGTGTATTATCTTATTATCATCAACTTCTATCTCGCCGAAATATTTTGTATCTATTTTCATACAAGCCTCCATTCTGAGTTTAGAATACCGGAAGCAATGAGCTTACTGTCATCACATCCGGCATCCTTTCCATTTGTTCTGATTTTTTAAATATAATTTAGAAGTGAATTTCCAAGTATCTTTGCCGTCGCTGACAATGATGCCTGATAAAGATTATCCGCCTGAGTAAGATTTATATAGACATCGGTCAGGCTTACATCCTCATTTTCCGAAAGTTTATCTTCTGCATCTGTCTGCTCATCGAGAAGCTTATTATATGTAAGCTGTGCTCTGTTATATTTAGCTCCGAGTTCTGATGTTGCAACACTTACTTTCTGACCGGCCTCATCTATCATTGTAAGTCCCTTGCCGAAAGCTTCAGTCATTACTTTTCCACGTAGGTCCTTCTCCGTTTCAAGCGCCGTTTTTAGGCTTTCAAGTGTTTTAAGCTTTGTCTCGTCTGTCGTATTTTTGATCATTTTCTCTACTTCAGCAAGCTTTGTCTCTACTTCATCGACATATTTTACTGTTGTCGCAATATAGTCGACCACTCTGTATATATCAGTGCTTATGGCATCCTTCGCCTGTGTATTTACTATTATGTTCTGACTGTAGTTTATCTCGTATTGGATTTCCTGATCACTCGGATCTGCGTAATTCGTAGTTTTTGCATTTACTGAATCATACGCCGTACATTCAAAATACATTTCAGGTCTGATGTCACCTTTTTCAAAATCATTTTTTACATATGTAACATTGAAATCAGCCTGTGAATTTTGTATTTCAGAATATACATTTTTTCCAACAAGCACTTCACCTGTATCGTAAAGATATCTGATATCATCATCACCGATATCGTAGGCATTCTTATCTGTAGATTTCATAGTTGTGACTTCTCTATCTGGTGTCGGATTATAACCATTTGGTGCATATGTCTTTATGGCATTTCCATTTTTATCTTTAAGTGAAATAACGATCTCCGCACCTGTTGTTCCTGTCTGACCAAATGCATCCTTTGAACAGTTATCATATGCAAGTCTTAACTGATATACTTCTTTTGTCGTTGCTGTTGCAGAAATATAATCCTGACCATCAGTTACTGAATCATCATAATTTGCTCCGCCTGTCACAACTTTTACATTGTCAAATGAATCATATGAAAAGTTTTCCTTTATCTGATATGAAAGCTTATCTGTGCCCTCCGGGAATAAAAGTGATGTATCTGTACGAAATCCTGTAAATACATATCTTCCTGAATAATCTGTGTTTGCCTCATCTTCAAATATAGATTTTACATACTGCTGAAGTGTGGCTAATACATCTTTTCTGTTGTCTGCTTCAAGATAGTCATTTGCTCCCTGATTAAAATAAGATTTCATATTGTCAAATTTCTTTGATATATTTGACAAAGCTGTCTCTGTAGTATCCATCCAGCTCATTGCATCTTTTACATTCTTTTCTGCATACTGTGTAAGCTGTGAGTATGTTGTGCGCAGTTTCAGTGAACGAACGGCTACCGTCGGATCATCTGAAGGTCTCTGTATCTTTTTCTGTGTCGTATACTGATCCGAATATTTTAAAAGACTGTTTTTTGCATTTGTAATGTGTGCCGTTGCACTGTTTGAAATCATGGAATTTGTTACTCTCATTTAAGAAATCCCCCTTATTTTTTTAACTTGCTTTCGCCCGGTCATGGCTGTATTTACTTTGGTACAACGAAAATTGATAACTGTAAAGATTCAATTTTCATTGTACCGATTATTATCTGCTATTTTACACACCTGTCTGATTTATAAGTTTGTCAAGGACTTCGTTCATTACGGAGATAACTCTGTACTGGGCATTTAACAGGTTCTGTGTGATGACAAGGTTCTGAGCTTCCTCGTCCTCATCTACACCCATCACTGAAAGTCTTCTATTTTCAATAGATTTCTGTATGTTTTCTGCGTTAGTGGCCGCTGATACGATCTTGTTTGAGTCTACACCGATAGATGCTGTCATTACCTGCAAAAATGCTGTCGGTGTTCCCTGTTTAAATACATTCTGATCGTTCTGCAAGGCTACAAGTCTGTCAAGATTTCCGGACTCTGCTATACCTGTTTTTTCTTTTGGATACTTGGCTGTTGCGATGAGCCTTCCATCTTTCACTACATTTTTGTTTGCCTGAAAACGGCCTGCCGTAATGCCATAATATGATGAATATATCTTTTTGTCTGTGCTCTCCGTTGTTGATGAACTGAATGTAAATATGTTGTTAGCATCATCTGGTATAAATATCGTCTCTGCCTCATCTCCATTTTTATCTAACAGGGTATATACCTTACCAGATATTCCATTTTCATTTTTTGTGACTGCTGAATTGGCTTTTATGGTATAATCGTTGTTTTTAAGATAGTTCTCAAGTGTGGCATCATTTTTATCCGAGCCTGCTGCAAGTGTCGGTGGTGTCACACTGTCATCTATCGTGCCTGAAAATGAAAATACTTTGCTTCCGTTCAGATAATAATAACCGTCATTTGTGCTTCTGATAAGCTCTATCATGTCCATCTGCTTACCTGTGCTGTTGTCAGTTCCTACAAATAAGTCTACGCCATGATCATTGTTCATGTCATATCCTATGTTCTGAAGCTGATTTATATTGGCTGAGAATGTTCGTATAAATTCATTTATCTGGGACATATAGTAAGGTATTCCTCTAAAGTCTACAGAATCACCTATTGTAGCTGATTCCTGATTTTTAAGACACCTGTTTATATTTTCCTTATCTACTGTGTTTAAATCTTTTGCTAATGTAAATGTATATGTGTATGTTCCGTCTATTCCCACTGATACTTCAAATGAATCATATTCATAATCAAGCCCTCCGATGGTAAGGCAGGCATTTGATTCCGGTATACTGAGTTTGGCAAGGTCACAATTGTTTGCTCCGGTCACAAATTCGGCTGATAATGTGATTGTTGATCTGCCATCTTTATTTGTTCCTGTACAATCACCGTTGCCTGTAACATCTTTAAGCTTTGCTGAGAAATTCTCTCCGTTGTTTCCATCTCTTATTTCAAATAATGCCTGAAGTTTTCCTCCGAGTGTAGAACTTCTTATATTAAATGTCTGACCGTCGCTCCACCTGAGATTGTAAAGTCCCTGTACATCACACTGATTGTCTTTTGTCTGGGATGCCTCGACTGATATTGTCTTATATGAATATGTGTCTACAAGTATATTTCCTCCGAGTGAAACTATATACTGATGAAGTCCGTTTCCTGTTTCAGGATTCTTCTCTGTGACTTCTACATCTGCAAGTGATGACAGCTCGTCTAATACCCTCGCTCTCTGATCACGAAGATCATTTGCCTGTCCTCCGTATACCTCAAGAGAATTTATCTGTTTTGTAAGTGATGCTATCTGCTCTGCGTATGCATTTATCTGTTTAACAGTTGTACTTATCTCAGTGTTCAGATCATTCTGAAGTGTCTGAAGATTTGTTGACATTTTTCTCGCATACTCTCCAAGTGCGTCCGCATATCCAGCTGCCTGTGCTCTTTTTGTGGTATCTGTCGAATCTGTTGTCATATCTATAAGTGACTTAAAAAAATTATCAAGCGATGTTGAAAGTCCGCCGCTCTTGTCATCTTTTACATATAAGTAGTCCTCGATACTGCTCATATAATACTTTGCTGAATCATAGTATCCGAATGTCGTTGTACTTTTTCTATATTTGTAATCATAGTAGGAATCTCTTGTATTTACGATATCCGTAACTTCAACACCTGATCCCAGCATTCCAAATGATGTCCTGAGGGATAATGCTTTTTTTGCCTGCTGGTTTACTACCTGCTTTGAATATCCCGCTGTCTTTGTATTAGATATATTGTGTGCAGTCGTGTTCAGCACTGCATTATATGTGTTCATTCCGGATACGGCTATGTTTAATCCATAAAATGTTGATGGCATATATACCTCCAATTAAAATCTTAAATCTTATTTTTGTTTTTATCCAAGTCTCTCAAGCAGATGCTCAAGCATCTGATTTACTACATTTATATATCTTGATGCTGCATTGTACGCATGCTGATATGTGAGCAGGCTTGTAAGTTCTTCATCTGTTGATACTCCAGATACCTGCTGTCTCTTATTTTCAACGCTTTCAACAAGTTTTTCCTGATCGTCTGCTATAGACTTCCATACCTGACCTTTTGAGCCAAAACTTCCTATCATTTCATGGTAATATTCATCGTATGTGTATGATGTCTCTGTATTTGGATCAAGCACTGCAAAATCTGATTTCCATGCAGCAAGTATATCTTTATAGATATCCAGTGCATATGCTCCTGATTCACCACCGGTTGAATTTGCCTTTACCGGCAGGAGTGAATAGTCAGCAAGTATGGCAGGATTTAGCTGAATGTTTGTGATCGTATACATCGTTGTCTTGTCCGTATAATCGTCAGGATGTTCAACATATGTATATTTGCCGTCTGTATCTTTTTCTATCGACACATTTTCTTCATTGTAGACATAGAGTGTAAATGTTCCATCTCCATTGTCCTTTGCAAGTCCTATAGGATTTCCGTCGGCATCTTTATAACTGTCTGAGTATACCTGATCTTTAAGTGTAATCTGTGTATATCTCGGTGTTCCCGTTCTGACGAAAAGCTCTGTTCCGATAGTTTGATCATCATCTGCTCCTACTGCACTGTTTACTACATCAAGGACTTTATATTTTTTGGAAGGATCAAGCTTGAATGTTATGTCATTGCCGGCAGCATCCTTTGTCGTTCCTTCAACAGTGCTATTTATCTTTAACTTGTCACTACCGCTGTTATCCTTTACATTCGGACAGAAGATATCATTTAACATCGTGACAACACCATTTATAAGGCGGTCAAACTGTGCTTCCGCCTGTGTAAGTATTGAATTTCCAGTAGTATTATTGTAAAGTTCCACCTTATCTTTGTATTTTCCATAATCTGCATCGTATGCATCTTTTTGGAAAACACCCTGATCATTATAATATTTCTGATCTGATGCATCCGGCTTCTGTGGAATATCACTGTATATGGCATTCTTCTTTCCCCTCGCTGTAAGTATTCCAAGAAGTGAGCCCGTATCTGTCTTTTTAAGTTTTGAGTATGCTTCATCGGTATTGTAGACATCACCGAAGCTTTTATCTTCCCATACTACATTGTACATGCCTGTCTGCGTGGCACTTTCAGTTTTCATATGGAACGACTGTGTCTCTATGACAAGAGGTGCATCACCTATATATATCTGAACTTTTCCATCTACATCCTCATTGTATGTATAGTATGTATAACCTGCAAGCTGATCCATGAGAAGATTTCGCTGGTCACGATAATCGTTTGCATTTTCAAGTCCCGATGCCTCTTTTTCTGATATTATCTTGTTTAATTCGGCTATCTGGTCTGCTATGCCGTTTATTGCTTTTACCTGTTTTTCTACTTCACTGTTTAATCCTGTCTGATATTTTGTGATAGCATTGTAAGCATTTTTCGCTGTCTCTATAAACGACTCGCACTGTGCTACAAAGAGCTGTCTATTTACGACATTTTCAGGGTTTGTCGAAAGATTCTGTACTGCCTCCCATATGCTCTCCATAGAATTTCTAAACTCTACGCCCTCTGTCTCTCCGAATATGTCTTCTACTTCCTGCTCACATTCAACCTGCTTTTCATAGAAACTCTGTCTGCTGACCTGAAGTCTGTACTCCTTGTCAAGAAACATATCTCTTATCTGGCGTACATCTGCCACATATGTTCCATATCCTATCTTCATGGTCGCATTATTCGTAACCTTGAATGTCTGATAATACATGTCTTTCTGAATATTTTGCTGTCTTGTATACCCCGGCGTTTTTGTATTGGCAAGGTTATGTGAGGTCGTATTAAGACCTGATGACGCAGCATTCAGTCCAGAAACCCCATTTTGTAAACTTGTAAATAAGCTCATTGTTTTTCCTCCATATTTTTGTATGAACTCTTATATGATAGCTTTTTTAACTCTCATGCTATAATCTCATAAGGCAAACTTTTCTATATAGAAAAAAAGAATGTACACCGCATAACCATAATCATATCCGATGCTTATGACTATACGCTATACACTCTTTCTTTAAAATATAGCATATAATCACTGTTTTGCATCAAATCCGCCTCTGCTTGGGTCTGTGTAACTCGTAGCGGCGTTACGATCATAATTGTTATTTCCCGGCGACATCCTTGTGCTCTTAATATAGTTCATATTGAACTCTATCATTCCTAGGGAATTTTCTATAAGTTCTTTGTTCTGCTCATTTGCAATGACAAGCCTGTTCATAATCTTTTTCAGTGAATCGTGAACCAGATTCAGCTTTTTTCTTTCATCAGGCTGCTTGCACAATATAGTTCCAAGTGTTGCCAGATCCAGTTGCCTGGGATCTTTGTTCAGAACTACACTGATATTTTTAGTAACTTTTTCCCTCTTCTTATCGATAATGCTTACCCTGTCAATAAGAAGCTGCTCTTTGTCCGTTATCTCTTTGAGTTCTTTGAGGTCCTCTTTTATGAGTACCTTTGTCTTTCTCTCAGATATCGGGACAAGTTCTTCGTAAATCTCTTTCTCCTCATTCAATACTTCGAGGAGTTCATCCATTAAACTAGCCAAATCTTTTTCCTCTTTTTTCATGTCCGGGTATCTGATACCCATGACTTATTTTAAAAAATCGAATCAAAATATCTGCTTACCATCTTGTCAGCTATCTCGGCTGCTGATACATTGTAACTGCCGCTTGCAACAGCTTCTTTAAGTTTAGCGACCTTGTCTTCCCTTATATCCGGAGACTCTTTTACAGCTGCTTTTGCTACCTGATAATCCTTAGCTGACTGTGATATCTCAAATTTATCTGCTGAATCATTCTCTTTGCTTTTTGAAATTTTTT
This sequence comes from Eubacterium sp. MSJ-13, assembly GCF_018918235.1. Classification (GTDB taxonomy): domain Bacteria; phylum Bacillota; class Clostridia; order Lachnospirales; family Lachnospiraceae; genus Butyribacter. The sequence goes on along the minus strand of NZ_JAHLQE010000023.1, from coordinate 2,310 downwards.
TAGGTTTGTTTGCCTGATATAACTGGCTTACCTGATTTAACGCATCGATTCTCATATTATCACCACCTGCTTAATAGTTATGACATAATTTTCATTTTCATACTATTTATCGGCTTTTAGTCAAAAAAACTTTACATAAAAATCTACACTAACAAAAAAAAGATACCGAATTTTTTTACCGGTATCCTTTTTTGTTTTATGCAAGTTGAACAATTTTTATTAATATTTAACATCCTTGAGTATATCGCAGAAATCAAATGTTGCGAAATAATCCTTCGGTGTCTCTGCACGTCTTATCATCTGAACGCTTCCATCCTCTTTGAGAAGAAGTTCTGCTGATTTTAATTTGCCGTTATAGTTGTAACCCATTGCAAAGCCGTGTGCTCCTGCGTCATGGATAAAGAGATAATCTCCCATGTCAATCTTTGGAAGCATGCGGTCGATGGCAAATTTATCGTTGTTTTCGCAGAGCGAACCTGTTACATCATATTTGTGGTCACATGGCTCATTTTCTTTGCCGAGTACCGTTATGTGATGGTATGCTCCGTACATAGCAGGACGCATAAGGTTTACTGCACACGCATCTACTCCGATATACTCTTTATAGATGTGTTTCTCATGAATGGCTTTTGTCACAAGTCCACCGTATGGTGCGAGCATGAAACGACCAAGTTCAGTAAAGATCGCTACATCTCCCATACCTGCCGGCACCATGATCTCGTCAAACTTTTTGTGTACGCCCTCACCGATAACTGCTATGTCGTTTGGCTCTTTGTCCTCTGTATAAGGGATTCCGACACCGCCGGAGAGGTTGATAAATTTAATCTCAACGCCTGTTTTTTCTTTAAGCTCTACAGCGAGTTCAAAGAGAATACCTGCAAGTGTAGGATAATATTCGTTGCTTACTGTATTGCTTGCAAGGAATGAATGGATTCCAAAATATTTTGCTCCCATTGATTTAAGTCTCTTGAAGGCTTCTATCATCTGCTCTTTTGTCATGCCGTATTTGGCATCTCCAGGGTTGTCCATAATGTCTGTTCCCATTTTAAACACTCCGCCCGGATTGTAACGGCAGCAGATTGTCTCAGGGATTCCTGCTACTTCATCAAGAAAATCTATATGTGTAATATCATCAAGGTTTATATATGCACCGAGTTCTTTTGCTTTCTTATACTCGGCTGCCGGTGTAACATTTGATGAGAACATGATATCGTCATTCTTAAAGCCACATGCCTCTGACATCATAAGTTCTGTGAGTGATGAACAATCCACTCCGCATCCTTCTTCCTGAAGAAGTTTGAGGATAAATGGATTTGGAGTTGCTTTTACAGCGAAATACTCACGATAACCTTTATTCCACGAAAATGCTTTCTTGAGTCTGCGTGCATTTTCTCTGATGCCCTTCTCGTCGTAGATGTGAAAAGGTGTAGGGTATGTTTCTGCTATTTTTTCGATCTGTTCTTTTGTTACAAATGGTGTCTTTTTCATGTTGTGTCGTCCTTTCTGAAAGCAGAGCTGTGATATTGCAACTCAAACGCTTCTCACTCTTCACCTGCTTTTGTATATTTCAAGGTCATTTTATTTTAACCTGATACATTATACATTTTCACTTATAGGTTTGTTAGTACATGTACCGTTACTTATGTTATCAAAAACAAAATCAGGTTTCAATACCCTAACCAGAGAAATACTGTAAAAAAAATACAACTATTCCAAATAATACATGTTTATAAATTCTTCTGGTGTGATAGCTTTTGTATCCGCTTTACTGAAATCCGATTTATTTCTTGTTATAATATACTCTGCTTTCACAGCTTTTGCACATTCATCTTGCAGACAATCCTCAAAATCATCAAAATATTCTTTAGCAATTGCTTGTTTCACTTGCTCATGACTAGCTCCTGTCACTTCAAGGATATCTAAAATTACACTCAGTAATTCTCGTCTGTCTGACTTAGAATATTTTTTCCGTAGTATAAAAAATATATTAGAAACCGAGTGAAATGCTATATAACCTTTTATTACTTTTTTTGCGCATAATTCCAATACCTTAGACGATTGCTCTACAAAGTTTTTCCTTTCTTCCAACACATCAAGAATTATATTTGTATCAATCAATATTACCATGTTACCAATTTCATTTAGCATTATATAAAAACATATAAAACAAATAATAAAATTGTTTATTCGTCAATATCACATCAAGTAATATTTACTCGAATTGGATGTAACACCACATCCTCTATTCCATCTGCAAATGCATTTGGAAATACCTTTCTCATAATCTGAAAACTACCATTTACATCGGCG
>NZ_JAHLQE010000069.1 GCF_018918235.1 Eubacterium sp. MSJ-13 | reverse complement strand
AATCGAACCCACGTATCCAGCTTGGAAGGCTGGTGTTCTACCATTGAACTACACCCGCGTCAAAGACAAGTACTATTATAGCATACTGTTTGAAAAATGCAAGAGGTAATTTCAAATTTTTTAATTTTTTTCTTATCGCCAGATTTGTGGTAGAATAAATAAAAGTAAAAATAATGAGCAAACGAGCCAAAGGGAACTAAAAACCAAAAGCGATTATGCTTCTCAACTGAAAATAGGAAAGCTGAATATTTAGAAAAAGTTGACAAACAATATAATTTAAGAAAGGAGCTTCATATGGAACAGACCGCCAAATATATTAAAAATATAATAACCACCCAGCGTACATTTTTCAACAGCAACAAAACTAAAGACATTACATTCAGAAAAAAAATGCTTCGCAGACTCAAAAAAGCAATAAAACAAAATGAGAAGAAACTACTAAAAGCACTTTATCACGACCTCGGCAAGTCAAAGGCTGAGTCCTATATGTCAGAAATCGCAATGGTGTACCATGAGATAGATACCGCACTTTCCCACATCGAGAAATGGAACAGACCGATACACGCAGCGGGTACTTTAAGCACATTCCCTGCAAAAAATTATATTTACAGCGAGCCATACGGCATAGTCTTAATCCTCGCACCTTGGAACTATCCTGTCAATCTGTCACTCTGCCCTCTGGTGGGTGCGATTGCAGCCGGAAATTGTGCAATATTAAAATGCTCAAAAAGCAGTCTTATGACCTCGGATTTAATTCAGGACATTATAAACAGCACATTTAACAATAACTATATATACTGCACAGACGCAGACATAGATTACGATGCGGTTCTTGAACAGAAATATGACTATATCTTTTTTACCGGAAGTCCTGCTGTCGGCAAAAAAATAATGAAAAAGGCAAGCGAAAATCTCACTCCTGTTTCGCTTGAACTCGGCGGAAAAAGCCCCTGCATAATAGACGAAACAGCAGACCTTAAACTTGCCGCCAAACGAATAGCATGGGGAAAATTTTTAAATGCCGGACAAACCTGCATTTCCGTAGATTATGTACTTGTGCATGAAAAAGTAAAAAATGCATTTATAAAAGAACTTTACAGAGAGATAAAACGCCGCTACGATAACGCTGCATTTAACAGTTCTTATCCCAAAATAATAAACAGACACCACTATAACCGCCTGAAAAAACTGCTTGCATCAGAAACAAAAGTTATAGGCGGCATCTGTAATGACATCGAACGAAAAATCTCTCCGGCAATTTTACCTGACACAAACTTTAACATGCCGGTAATGCAGGAAGAAATCTTCGGACCACTACTGCCGATAATAAGCTATCGCAGCTTAGACAAAGTCATACAAATCTTAAAAACTAAAGAAAAACCACTCGCCTGCTATGTATTTACAATGAAAAAAGCCACCGCCAATAAGATAATACGCGAAGTATCCTATGGCGGCGGCTGTATAAACGATGTTGTTATTCACATCTCAAACCACAATCTCCCATTCGGAGGAGTAGGAAACAGCGGTATAGGCGCCTATCATGGAAAATACAGTTTTGAAACATTCAGCCATAAAAAGAGTGTTGTCAAAAACAACGGTAAATTTGATATACCACTCAGATATGCACCTTACGGACTAATAAAATACAAACTTTTGAAAAAATTATTATAAAACACACTCACTTTTATTTTATAAACTTGCAAATTTCCTAAAACAGTAGGATTTATGTAAATCATACATTATATACCTAAAACCACTTTTGCACTTAACTGACTTTCTCATTAGGCAGCCACTTACGAAGCATCTTGTAAAGGTCACCGATAATAATCGGCTTCGTGAGAAAATCACTCATTCCCTTGCTTATAAGCACCTCCCTTACTCCCTTCATTGCATCGGCTGTCAGTGCAATGACTGGGAGTTTACTTTTCTTTTCATCATCCAACGCCCTGATATGTGCCGTTGTCTCTACTCCATCCATGCCCGGCATAAAATGATCCATAAATACAATATCATAGTCATTCTTATCTATCAGCTTGAGCGCTTCCTCGCCACTCTCAGCCGTATCAATCTGCATCTTTGTAGGCTCCATCAATGCCTTTGCAACGACAAGGTTCAATTTGGTATCGTCCACGACAAGGATATGTGCATCAGGTGCGACCACCACCGAAACTTTCTTCTCCTCAGTGTCTTCCTCCTCATATCTGTAATCTTCCAATCGACCTGCCGGAGACCAGTCTTCGATTATAATAGGAATTGCAAAAGTAAATGTACTTCCCTTGCCATACTCACTTCTGACACTCACAACACCATCCATAAGCTCTATAAGCTGCTTACTTATCGCAAGCCCAAGCCCTGTACCCTCCTTGTGATGATTTATCTTTGTATCAAGTCTTGTATATGCCTTAAAAAGTTTAGCAAGATCTTCCTTTTTAATTCCAATACCATTATCTTTAACCGAAAAATGTAACATTGCATTTTTCTCATCACGCTTCTGTACAGCAACGCGCACCCTGACTTTTCCCTTGTCAGAATATTTAATGGCATTTGTGCAGTAATTTATCATGACCTGCTTAATCCTGACATAATCGCCATACATCTTCGCAGGTATATTTTCAGGAACTTCAAACTCAATATCGAGCTTTCCGTTATTCCTTGCCATCGTAATCTCTTTAACATCATTTAAAACCGATAACACATAAAAACTTTCTGGAACAATATCAAACTTTCCTGACTCAATCTTTGAATAGTCAAGGATATCATTGATAAGCGTAAGAAGACCAAATGCTGATGATTTCACCATGCTAAGACTTTTCTTAACACTTTCCGACATATCCTCACGAAGTGCAACCTCCGTCATACCAACTATCGCATTCATAGGTGTGCGTATCTCATGTGACATGGTTGACAGAAAATCACTTTTTGCCCTGTTTGCATTTTCAGCATTTATCTTGATAATATTTGCTGTCAATGTATTAACAGCCTCTGACATAAGAAACTTTTCAACGGCTGCATAAGGTGTCGTATCATATCTGTCAAAACTTATCGCCCCGATATATTTTCCATTTCCAAGCATCGGAATCCATATCTGGTTTCCAAGAATAACACTAAATATAATATCATCAAGAAACTGCTTATTACTGCTCATCGAGGTATAGATACCTTTATCGGGATTGACTTCTATATAACCATTCTCATCGTATATCTTTGTCGTATTATGTATCTGCTCAATACTCATTGAAGAAAAATAATCTTTCAGACAATTTTCTTCCCTGCTGTTCCACTGATGCTCAACATAGCATGTTCCACTCGACATATCCGTTTCTACAACACATATCCTGTCAACACCAAGATACCTGCCTATTCTTTTTAACATCTGGTTTATTCCATCGACAAGGTCTTCCGAATACTTCACATCTTCCATAACCTCTGCCAAAAATCTGTGACCTTCTGCAAGTTTATCATACTCTTTCTCAGAAAAATGCTCACTTTCAGACATAACCTTCTCAAAAAGTGAATTTTTGCGTTTATTGTCATGGTCATGATACATATTTTCAATACGCTGCCGCCTCATACTCATCTGAGCCTGTTTTATCCTTGTAATATCGTGCATTTTTCCTATAACGCTAACCGGAACATCTCCATCTTTAACGATAAAGCACTCAACACGAAACCACAACAAAACATTATTTCCATCAGCCTCATGCGACATATCAAGCTCAAACACATCGAAATTTTCTTCATTAAATCCCCTTACAATGTGCTTATACAATTTCTGTAACTCCGGATAAGACTCAATATTATCTGAGACTTTTTCATATTCAACAGACTCATTTTCCTCATTGCTCTGCTGAAATACCGATCGGTTTGCCAGATATTTATCCTCTTTTGGATAATACTCAAAAATAACATCCTGAGTCTCTCTTACAAGCAACTGATAACGGGCATCCTGTGCCTTTTCTTTCAGATATGCCTGATGCTGCTCATCAAGCATTTTTACCGCTCTTTTCATTATTAAAGTAAGGAAAAGTGCAACTATTAAATACTCTAAAGTAAAGCCTATAAGATAAGCACTGAAAGTCTCCATATGTGACCATCCAAGATATTTTATCTCAAGCCTTCCTGCCGAATTAAAATATACCGCAACAACCATTACAATATATGAAAAAAACGAGCAAAAAAATGTATAACATATGTCAAAGTACAGACAGCTCGCAATAGGAACAAGGACAAATGTTATGTAAATACCAATATCATTAAAGCATCCAAACATTCCTATCAAAATCGACAAAGCAACAGACATATAGTACTTCAAAAATTTGTCCGGAACTTTTAATAAATAAAGAACCAATGGTGATATCAAAGTAGGAAAACCAACCAGCGGTATCGCAAACATCAATCTCTTGCTGAAATTAAAAACAGAAAAAAAATCCAGCAATAAAAGACATACTAAAAACGCCGTACAAGCCGCCATTGTGATGGCAATCTGTTTATTGAGTTTATGTGTATTATCAAGCATATGAACTCCCTTCTAATGTACTTTAAGCCTTTTTGGACTCTTTTTATAGTCCACCTGACACTATCATATCTCATATAAATCATCTCTCCCTAACCATTCTCCCGACAGCCCCAATCAAAAAACCAACAAACAAACCTATAGCAACTGTACCACCAAAAAGCAACACTATTTCAAGAGCATTGTTTGTACGGATATTTGAAATCACTTCACAAACAGCATAAACTATGAAGCCTGCTGCCATACCTGCAAAACATTTTCGTGTATCTTTAATTTTTAAACTGATAATAACCGCAATTATCAGACCGATAATCATAAAAATTATGCTGTCTGAAGAAAACAGTTCATCAAGAATAGGTAAAAACTTCATATGTATCCTTTCCATTGTACGCTTTATTATTTTTATACATATTATACATTGCTTTACACCAAATAGGCAATAAGCGAATTGCACAACAAAATAAAACCACAGAACACACGACAAAATCGCTATATTCTGTGGCTTTTTATTAACCGTCACTCACAAACCTGACTTTTACTTATTCTCTATTATCATATCACAACACTCTCATTATTCCTTACAGCCTCATTAACAACCACCTCAACTTTACCATTCTCATCATCAACAAGATATATCTTATGTAAAAACAGATTTACATTCTCACCTTCCTCAATAAGTTCCTGACCTATAGGTCTGTTTGCGATTAAAATCTCGTTGTGAACTCTTATCCTAAGTTCAAGTCCGTTTCCGCGGAACGAAACCCTTTCTACCACTCCTTCCTCTGTCGTGACAGGATATGGATTAAATTCATTCTTCTTTCTGACCGTAATAAATTCAGGTCTTATAACCGCCGTCTTTCCGTCTGAAGCACCATGGAATCCGTTAAATGATACATAATCCTTTATCAAAACAGGTTCACCCAAAAACTGAGCCATAAACGGAGTCTTGGGATTGCCGTAAACCTCCACCGGCGTCCCTATCTGCTCTATTCTTCCCTTATTTGTCACAATAATCTGGTCTGCCACCTCTATTGCTTCATCCTGATCATGCGTTACAAAAATACTTGTTATCCCTACCCTGTTTATCAATTCCCTAAGCCATGACCTTAATTCCTTGCGGACTTTTGCATCAATCGCCGCAAACGGTTCGTCGAGTAAAAGAAGATGTGGCTGCGTTGCAAGTGCCCTCGCAAACGCGACTCTCTGTCTCTGTCCCCCTGAAAGCTGTGTTGGGTATCTCTTTTCAAATCCCTTCAAACCAACAAGTTCAATAAGTTCATACACACGCTCTTTTATCTCTGTCTTGCTTTTCTTCTGTATTTTAAGACCAAATGCTATATTGTCATACACAGTCTTATATCTGAATAAAGCATAATTCTGAAATACAAAACCAATCCCTCTCTTACTTGCCGGAATATTGTTTACTTGCTCACCATCAATATAAATCTCCCCTGAATCCGCATTTTCAAGACCTGCCAAAATTCTTAATATTGTTGTCTTTCCACTCCCACTCGGACCTAAAAGCCCTATAAGTTTTCCCTTTTCAACGGAAAAACTAACATCATCAGATGCTTTATAATCATTAAATGTCTTATTTATATGTTTAAGCTCGACATACGCTTTCTTATTGTCCTGCATACTTATCCCTCACTTCTTTTCATACTATTTAGAAATTTGCAATCACCTATTCCATACTTTTTGAAAAAATATTTTTCAATACAAGAATCACAAGTGCCATCACCACAAGGATAGCTGACATCGCAAATGCCCCCGTAAAGTCAAATGCCTGATACAAAAGCTCTATATACAACGGCATTGTATTTGTAATTCCCCTCAAATGTCCTGACAGCACAGAAACAGCTCCAAATTCTCCCATTGCCCTTGCCGAGCAGAGAACAACTCCATATAAAAACGCCCATCTGATATGTGGAAATGTTATCTGAGTAAAAATCTGAAATCCATTTGCTCCCATAAGAGCGGCGGCTTCCTCCTCGTCTGTTCCCTTAACCGTCAGAACAGGTATTATCTCTCTTGATATAAAAGGAAATGTGACAAATATTGTCGCAAGAACTATTCCGGGAACTGCAAATATTATCTGAATACCCCATTTTTCAAGAAAAGGATATATCGCACTCTGTCTGCCGAATGTAAGTACAAATATCAGACCGGCGATTATCGGAGAAATAGTAAGCGGCAGATCTATCAAAGTGGATATGAGCTTTTTGCCACGAAACTTAAAGCGTGTGATAAGCCATGCCGCAAAAATTCCAAATACTGAATTTATGATAACTGTTATCACAGTAACCTTTACGGTAAGTAAAATTGATTTAACTGCATATTCATCTGTAACCGATGAGACAAAAATTTTCCACCCCTCCCTCAATGCCGTATAAATAACATACACCAGCGGAAGTACAAGCATTACAATTAAAAATATGACGCTGACTCCAATCAGAAGCCATTTAAAAAAACCTTTATTATTTCTTATCTCCAATATCTTCACCTCCTAGTACAATGTATTAATTATTCGTTGTACTAATCAATCCCGCTTACGATTTTTGATGTATGACTTTGTATCAATGCATTTATAAAAAGAATCACAAATGATATAAACAGCATGACAAGAGCAATAGATGTGGCACTCGCATAGTCAAACTCCTGAAGTTTAGCCATTATCATAAGTGGTGCTATCTCTGTTTTGTACGGAGTATTTCCGGCAATAAAAACAACACTTCCATACTCACCTATACATCTTGCAAAAGCCATTGTAAAACCTGCTATAAGTGCAGGACGTATTTCTGGAAATATCACACTAAAAAAGATACGGGTACGGGAAGCACCAAACATTGCTGCCGCTTCCTCATACTCTTTTTCCACCTTTTGAAGCACAGGCTGAACACTTCTTACCACAAATGGAATCCCTATAAAAACAAGAGCCACTGTAATTCCAATCTTTGTATATGCAATTTTTACTCCGACTTTTGAAAAAATCTGTCCTACCCACCCCTCAGGTATCGTAAGATGAGTAAGTGCAATACCCGCAACGGCTGTAGGCAATGCAAAAGGCATCTCGATAATTCCATCCATAATCTTTTTACCTGGAAAATCATACCTCACAAGCACCCATGCAATAATCATTCCCATCACCGCATTTATCAATGATGCAGTCAGTGCCGTCAAAATACTCACTTTATAACTTGCCAGAACTCTCGGTCTTGTCACTGTCACCAGAAAGTCATGCGGTGACAGTTTAAGCGAAAAGAATACAAGTGAGCATAGCGGAATAATAACAATAAGTCCAAGTATTGCCATAACAATCCCAAAGGATAACCCGAAACCGGGAATCACACTTTTCTTACGCTTCATATCAAACTCCATTTCTAAACAGCTTAATGTTAATCCTTATTTTTCCTCATAAATCGAGTCGAAAACTCCACCATCAGAAAAATGTTTCTTAGTTGCTTCACTCCATCCCCCAAAATGATCAATGTTTGTAAGGTCAACATCCGTAATTATCCATTTATGATCCTTTGGAAGTTTGTCAATGGTATTGCCACTACCTTTATAACTGTACTCTTTCAAAATCTTTTCATTTGAAGGACGGTAGTACCACTGTGCCTCTAACTTCTGCGCCTCATCAGAATACAGATATTTCAAATACTCCTCTGAAACCTTTCTTGTTCCTCTTTGGTCTACAACCTTATCGACAACGGCAACTGTTGGCTGGCACAAAATCGAAACAGATGGAACTACAATCTCATACTCTCCGGGGTGCTCATCTAATGAAAGAAATGCTTCATTTTCCCATGCAAGCAAAACATCGCCCTGCTTATTCTCAACAAAAGATGTTGTTGCACCTCTCGCACCTGAGTCGAGAACAAGTACATTCTTATAAAGTTTTTTCATACTCTCTTTAATCTCATCTTCACTCTGTCCCTGCTTTTCAAAATAATACCATGCCGCAAGATAATTCCATCTTGCACCACCGGATGTTTTAGGATTTGGTGTGATAACCCCCACATCACTTCTGAGAAGATCACTCCAGTCTAAAATCTTTTTAGGATTTCCCTTTCTGACAAGAAATACAATAGATGATGTGTACGGTGAACTGTCACGCTCAAACTCATTTACATAACCATCATCAATAAGCCCCGCATCCTTTATTGCATCAACATCACCTTCAAGTGCAAGCGTTACCACATCTGCCTGAAGTCCGTTCGCAACTTCCAAAGCCTGCTTGCCTGAACCTCCATGTGACTGAACTATTGAGACATCCTGACCTGACTTTTCTTTCCAATGCTTCTGAAAGATTTTATTATATTCAACATAAAGTTCCCTTGTAGGATCATAAGAAACATTTGTTATCTCAACTTTTTTATTGGAAGAAGCATCACTCTTTTTGCCATCTGTTCCTGCTTTTGAACTGCAGCCTGTAAGACTTCCCAATGTCAACGCTGCTACTGTAAATAATGTAATAATCTTTTTCACTCTCATAATCTGCCTCTCTTTCCCCGCCTACACTTTTCAATCGATATAAATCATTGAAGCGGTTTGTTTTTTGCTGATGTTGAAATAATATTCATAAATGAGACGAAAAACAATCAGAATATGTGAAATCGTTTGCATAACCTAAATATAGCAGTCAAAAATTTCTTTTAAATCGACAGTATTCGTCAAAATATTATGCTTATATAGACATGAATGACAGAATATTGTGAAATCGTTTGCACTTAGAGAAAACGGGATATTTCCGTAAAACCAGAACATTTCTTTTATTATAAATAATCTATTTTAGGCAATAAAAGTTAATTATTAAGAAAATATACATATAATTTTTTGTAATATTAATAACTAAATGTTATACTTTACTTAGCGAAAAATATATTTAACACATTATCAAAAAGAGGAATTTATTATGCCTAACATTGAAACATACTTTTTAGTAGATTTTGAAAATGTAAAAGAAGCTGGTCTTGTCTGTTCAGATAAATTGACAGAGCATGATCATATTCACATTTTCTCTACACAAAATAATCCAAAAATAAATTTTAATATTTTAGCCACCCTTAATAAAGTTGACTTAAATATACATGTAGTTCCCAGTGGCAAACAGTCACTCGATATGCATCTTGCATCATATCTAGGTTACTTAATTGGTTCAAACAGTAAAACTCAAAAAAAATGTGAATATATTATTATCAGTAAAGATACAGGCTATGATAACATCATTTTATTTTTAAAAGAACTGACAAAAACTGATATAACCCGTCTGCCTATGTTAAATCATAAAAAGCAAAATAATAATGATACACCAAAAATCCAAAATAGCAAAACTAGTAAAAAAGCTGCAATTAAAACAAAACAATCAACATCAACTGCAAAATCAAGTTTAAAAACCAAACTCAACGCAGAAATCCAACGAACTATCAGTAATGCCGGATATGTTAATAATGTAAGTAATGATGTTGCTTCTATTGTTTCAAACTGTCCCATGGACGAACATTTTGTCTGCAATATACATAATGCTCTAGAGCAAAACTATAACAATTACATGGAATTATACAAACTTATTAAACCTGTTGTAAAAAAATATTCTACTAATACAGCAAATATCAAAACAACTTTGTCAAGCGCACAAGTCAAATCTACAATTGAACAGGTACTTAAAAAAGCTTCATTTGATGATAATGTAGTCAGCTATGTATCTTCAATAGCAAAAAAATACTACGCAACAGAAAACTCAAAATATAATATACATTGGATACTTGTTTCAGAATACGGAAATAAACAAGGTTTAAACATTTATAACCATATTAAAAAATATTTACGATAATCATTCTCCGGAATAATTGTATGAAAACTGCTAGTACAACGAAAAGGCAATCCGATATTCGCAATCAGCTCTGCTACTTGTTCATACTTCATAACACTATCAACTGCTATCGCAGCATATCAGAAGGAACTTGTAGCGATCCTGATACAAGAAAGCCCCACACTTCTATTATTCTACATAACAGAAGTGTTGAGCTTCTTTGATAGTGTTAAAATAAATATATATCAAGATTTATTTTTAGATTTTTCCGAGATTACTCATGCACTAGATTTCAGATAAATAATACTTATTTCTGTATTTACAAACAAATATAAGATGGTATTGCAACAAATTGATCTAAGCTAATTATACTATAAACTGCGGTTTGTGCCAATTCACCTCACGAACCTGAATGTCAGAGAATTCTTGGCACTTTGCCTTAAAAGTTTCACCTTAAAAAATCTGATTTATACTTACGCAATGTATCTTCAACTTCTTTCCAAATCCAGACATATGTTCCATCATCTTCAAATACTTTTCCATTGCTTTTTAATGTATCTATCTTCATCTGTACATAATTATTTTTAAATGTAGGGACAAATAATTCTACATTACCAGCATCACTGCACATTCTTTCCATATCTTTTAAAGAAACCTTATCATTAATTTTCTCAGCCTCAAAAAAAGCTCTGATAATCTTATGAGTATACCTTTCACTTTTTTCGGCCCAACCAGGGATTTTTTTTAATGCTTTTTTATAAAATTCATTTGTATCGCCTGTTTTCTTTGTTGAATTTACAAATTTTGTACTTATCTTCTGCACATTATCTACTTTTTCTGCTAATTTTGTTATATCCACATCTACACTATCTGCTTTTTCTACTACCTTTTCGTTATTCCCGTTTGTATTTACATCACTCTTTTCCATGTCTGCTTTTTGAACACCATATTCCTGTGATACAACTCCAAATATTTCTGAGATATACATCTTAGTTAATCTATCAAATACTTCATCTTCATCATCACCAGATAATTCTAATGCAAGGTCTAATCTCCTGTAAACCTCAGAGTCCATATTAATGTTTCTTCTTTTCTTCATTCCTGGTACCTCATTTTTGATTTTGCTCACTATGTCTTTATAATCATCAGACAATAACTAATTTTAGTTCAATGCCTCTGTCTTTTTTCAACTTTATTGTTACTATTTTTCTAATGTATTTATTTAAACTATAATTTCTTCGCTCTAATATTCATTAACTACATTACACTACTTCATCTCCACTGACAAGTACTTTTTAACTCAACTAACCCATCTCACTACCTAATAATTTTAAAAAGGTTAAATCTGCATTTATTCATCCATGTAAAAGCTCATCATCATACCACTATTCCCATTAAATAAATAAACATTTCCACGATTATCTTTATACGCACTTAAGCCCCCTGAACTGTCATATCGCTCCGGCAATTTTCCCTCAGTAATCGTAACTACCTTACTGTCTTTATTATTATTTTTACTATTATCATTTGTATATGTTACCTCCGAGTTTAAAAACACCTTTGCAAATTTAGCAATTTGCTCAATCTCAGTATTCTTATCTATCTTTTGCACATTCTTAACTTTACTTTGATTTAACATACTTGTCAAAATTCCATCACCATTAAAAAACAAATCCAGGTAGAGATTATCAGCTTTGTTTTTATTCGTAATGCTGCACGATATATCCCCCTGTTTAAACTCAGCTAAATACATTCTTCCATGCCGCATAATTTCCTGATACAATTCTTCTGGAAAAACCAATCTTACCTTTTTCAATATAGAAATAGCAAGTTGATTACCACTTTTATTTATCTTATCTACAGAATAAATATTTTTTGTAATTGGCATCGAATCATCACTGTCACCGTCTGTTTCATCAATAGTTGATATATCCGCAACTGATTTGTTTTTAATATTATTAACATCAGTCTTTACAGCAGCTTTTGTCAAACAGGAAACACCAACAAATACAACAGCTATCGCAGCTACAACACTAACCCATTTTTTCTTTGTATTAAATTTAAATTTCATAATATTTTTCACTCTCTTTCTTGTGTCTGACTCTCCAAAAGCCAGCATACAAAAACATTTTTTAACATATAAACTGCCCCTTTTTATACTTATTCTTAGCTGCTTACAGGATTGCTATAATTACATATCAAAAATTATTGTGCAATTAACACAGCATATAATTATTTTCTCAAAGTTCTAATACTTATTTTGTTACTGTTTACGATAAATTATTTCTCACTGTAATTGTCTATAATCTGCTTAATCTTCGCTGCTTCTTTTTTAGAGATTTTCTTTCCGCCAAGAAACGCTGTCAAAAAGCCCGGCAGTGAACCGCCAAAAGTCCGCTCAACAAAATAATTAAATTCATCACGCTGCACACGCTCTCTTGGAATGATAACCGACACTACTGCATTTTGATTGATAAGATATCCTTTTTGTGCCAATTTTTTAATAGCAGTATATGTTGTCGATTTCTTCCAGCCAAGCTGCTCATTGCAAAGTTTAACTAATGTCCCCGAAGAAACCGGAGCATTATCCCACACGATTGTCATAAAACGATAGTCACTATCGCATAATTTCAAATATTCCATGTTGTTGATTTCCTTTCAATTTATGATTTTTTATTTTCAAATTCCTTATTTAATGCCTAAATAACATTTTTACCAGTCGGCAGACATATTTGATTTCGGCTCGCACAATTATAAAGTCAAGCGGATATTCGCAATCCTCTCTGCTACTTGCTGGTACAACAAAAATTAAATCTTTGATATATTGAGCATAAATATGCTTTCGAGAGTGTATGTCAAAAAACGCAAGTATAGTGGGCTACATCGAGGCTTTTTGAGATGTGTTATCGAAGGTGCAGGATTATTCAATATATCAATAATTAATTATCCGTTGTATTAGTAACACTATTAGCTTTGGTCTATAGTAACCGACCATCCAATTTAAAACAAGTCTACAACAGCCGACCTGAAATGTCAATCTTTTTTTTAATTTAAAGTTTGTGTGAAATATAAATATTGAATATTAAAATTTTAATGCTATATTCTATAAAAATTTTAATACTTGACCAAAATAAAAAGATTAATTCAATAAAACAAATGCCGAAAATCCTTATAAACATAGGCTTTCGGCATTTTTAACCACTATTTTTATATTATTTTCTATTTATTGTTTTAAATTTTATAGACTTTTTCACTATAGTTCTCACTTTCATTAAAAAACTTTTTCAAGACCTCTCTTTCCATTCCTCCCTCAAAACAGAATAATTTGCCATGTCAACTATTCCCTGATTATTCTTCCCAGACTGCCGCAAAGTTCCCTCATATCTCATGCCAATTTTCTGCATAACACGACCAGAGTTAGGATTATTTATATCATGTCTGGCACAAATTCTGTTTGCTCCAACTTCTGTAAACAAAAATTTCAACAGCCTTTCCGCCGTTTCTGCCGTATAACCATTTCCCCACCATTTACGACCTATAACCCAGCCTAATTCCATGCTGTCAATTTCATCAATGATTTTTACAACAGATATATTTCCGATAAGTTCATGTGAATTTTTCAACTCAATACCCCATTGATATACATTTTTTTCATTATATCCATTTATGCAAAATTCCATATAACTTCTTGACATTTCCACACTGGAATGTGTAGGCCATGTTAGATATTTTGTTACTTCATCATCTGATGCCCAATTATCAAAAACATCCTTCGCATCTTCTATCCTAAACGGACGAAGTAGCAATCTGTCAGTTTCCAAACGGATAGTTCCTTTATGCTCCATAAATTTTTCTCTCTCCTGAATTTATTTTATATATTTTTATTCAATCCCAAAATTCTTTAATGCCTTATCCCAATATTCATCACAAAAGCTAGTGTATTGTATCATTGATATTTCGCTAAATAACTTGTGTAAATTTCCATCTGCT
>NZ_JAHLQE010000049.1 GCF_018918235.1 Eubacterium sp. MSJ-13 | reverse complement strand
ATACCTTGAGGTTCTTTTTTATTCAATTGGCACTTTTAATGAATTACAGGAATGCTCACTGTCCTTATATATATTTATCCTGAAATCATCATTTTCAATGCTTTCTTTTGAAAGCTCTTTTAAATATATATTAGAATCATCCGCTTTTTCATAGCTTTTTGTCGCTTTATTCTTATAATCTTTCTTTATCTGTCCGTCCTGTATCTCGATTATCCTATCGGCAAAAAATTTTGATATGCGTTTTTCGTGTGATACCACTATTACAAGACATTCCTTTGAAATACTTCTCAAAAGACTCATAGTGTTTATCGTGTTTTCTTCGTCGAGATTTCCCGTCGGCTCATCCGCCATTATAACATCCGTCTCTTTTGCAAGTGCTCTCGCAATGGCAAGTCTCTGTTTCTGACCGCTTGAAAGTTTGGAAGCCCTGCTTTTCTCTAAACCCTTAAGTCCGACTTTATCAAGATATTTAACCGCCTTTTTCTCTGCATCCTCCTCACTGACACCAAGTATAAGAAGCGCACTTACAATATTGTCAAGTACGGTATAGTGACCTATAAGATTATAATTCTGGAAAACGAAGCCTATCTTATTTCTGCGGTACTCCTCCCAATCATCATCGTCATATTGGAATGTAGGTTCTCCATCCACATACATCTCACCCTCATCATATGTATCAATACCGCTTATAACATTTAAAAGCGTTGTCTTTCCACTGCCGCTCTCCCCGGTGATTGCAACAAACTCGCCTTTTGAAAATTCAAGGTTTACATTCCTTAATGCCTGTGTGACCGATGACTCAGAATAATAGTATTTGTATATATTCTCTAATCTTATCATTTTACTCCTCCCCTTTTTACGCTTGCTCAATATTCCTTGTATTTAATTTTCCTAATTTTCTATACTCATTAATATTTATAACGATATATAATCCAACCATGACGCAATATGTAACCACAATTTGTCAACAATCAATACAAAAAACATATTTTTTCATTTAACCGATAAATTTCTTAAAAATCAAAAGAATGATAATACGATATATAAAAAATATTTGACTTCTAAAACTATCATAACATATTTTAAAACCATAAAAAGCCATGACAATTAGCCTGCTTTTACTGCAAAAAAACAAAAAAGCTGCGCAAAAACAAATCATTTTGCACAGCTTGCTATCTAGTACTAGTATATGTATCATTGACACTTCGGCAAATGCCTGAAATACGCTAATCACCTGTCTGATAACTCTTTCTTGACTTCGCCTCTGCCCGGCCTTTTTCCACATGACTCTTTATTTCATTTATCTCTTTTAAAATCTCTAATAGTCTCCAATGCTGGTAACACATTTCCATCATAATCAAATAAAGCCTGATTTGCCCACTCATTTCCACCCGGTCCATTTTCTCCGGTGTATTCGAGTGCTGCATCTGTTGCCCATCCACATCCCGGAACAGGTATCCAGCCCGGCTCCCAATAATAAAATCCTAGTCCTCCGGGTACTGATGATATGCGCTCCATTATATCCTGCATAAAATCGCTCTGTCCTTTTTTTGTCATAGGATACTCAAGATTTTCTACAAGTTCAGGCTTAGTTGCCATTCCCTTACGCTCGTGTGGCTCAAGTCTTTCATAATCCGCATAATCGTCCATTGTAAATCCCATGGAAACTTCCGCTACAACAAGTTCTTTATGATATCTCTGAGCCATATCGCGCATGTTGTACTCAAGTTCGTTTAATGTTCCATGCCAGAATGGATAATAAGAGAATCCTATTATCTGAAAGTCCTCTCCGCGTTTAATGTAATTGTCGAACCACTCCCGGTACATATCATTTTTTCCGCCGTTATCCAGATGTATCATTATCGGCACTTTTGTATCTATCTCTCTGACAGCTCTTATTCCTGCACTTATGTATCTGGCGATATTATCAAATTCAGGTTTTTGACCACTCGGCCATAACAGACCATTTGTAAGCTCGTTTCCAACCTGTATCATAGTCGGCGAAACACCTTCCCTGACAAATGTTTCCAATGTTTCTTTTGTGTAATCAAATACCGCCTTCTCAAGTTCTTCTTCCGTATATCCCTTCCATGCCTTAGGTACAGTCTGTTTTCCCGGATCAGCCCAGAAATCACTATAATGATAGTCAAGAAGAAATCCCATACCAAGTTTTTTGGCACGCTTTGCCATAATGATTGTTTTTTCCAGATCATTTGTACCTGCTCCATAAGGATTTCCATCACTGTCATACGGGTCATTCCACAGGCGCAGGCGAACAGAATTGACGCCGTATCTCTTCAAGATTTCAAGCATATCACCCTGTTGACCATTATCAAAATATTTAGCTCCACATTCTTCCTGTTCCAAGAGTGTAGAAATATCCATTCCCTTAATAAAATCTGCCATTTTTCCTCCCAAATATAAAGTGCAAGCCGGCTGTTCTAACATAATGTTTGAAAAACCGGCTCATTATTTACTTTGCCATTTTCTAAAGCATTTTAATCAAAGTCTGTGATACGCTCTAACATCTTGCGATAGCGGAAACGCACCATCTCATTTTTTGCAAGAACATCCTCCTCACTGCCTGTATACTGGCAGCGGATGCAGTAATATTCCTTTTTATCTTTATCATAAAACATATCGATATCCAAATCACGCATGAAGCATGAAGGACATCTGAAATTTAATTTGCCTTTTCCAGATTGAGCCATGTTGCAAATACCTCCTTATCACTGATCTTTTTCTGATATCCAAGTGTAAACATAGGTGAGAATGCGTATCCCTCACGAATATATCCCTCTGCGCCTTCTGCATCCGTAGTCAATGAAACTTTTGTCTCGATAGCAGGAATAACTGCTGATGCACTCTCTGCTCCTGCAAGAGAATCCTCACGACACTTATATGCGTAATCTATCGTCTTTTTCTCATCACCCTTTTCGAGTGCAAGTGTGATTCCTGTCATGTCCTCAGGGTACTCTGTAGTTCCATAACATGCTACCATATATTCATTTATGGTTACATCTGCATCAGGATTGCTCATCTCAAGGATATTTCTCTCGATCTTAATATTTGAAGCACCCTCCTCGAAATAGATTTTTGTCTGAAGTTTAACTGTAAGATCATAAAATTCTATATCGACAGGATCAAGTGTAAGTATTCTTGTCTTTCCTTCCTGAGAGAATGATGCATGTGTACGGCAAAGGCAAAGGTCTACTTCCTCACCATTGTAACATACTTTTGCACTTCTGACAGTTCCCTCGCCAGCATAATGTGTGAAATATCCTGCACGATATTTTTCCTGAATAAGGAATGGATAAGAAGCATCCTGTACATGCTTTGTGCCGATACCAACTTCCCAGCGGAGTTTTGCTGCATATGGTCTTAAGTCAACTATAGCACCACCCTGATCCATGTTTACACATGCTCTCATATAAGGATCAGCGTACCAGAATAACTGCTTGTTTGAACCATATAATATATCTTTCCAAAGAGCACACTCAGGTTCAGTATAAGTCTTGTTCGCACGATAGAAATCAGCGAACTCAGCCATTGTCATATCTACAAGCTTGCCCTCTTTTTTGAGTTTGCCATAATATGCCATACCGTCCTCATAAGATTTTGCAAGGAGTTCATATGGAGCTTCCCAGCGTCCCATCTTGTTGAGCCAGCCCGGTCCTACGAACATCATGTTGTAAGAATAGCCATTATTGTACTTTTCTAAATGACGATACTGGTCGATAAGATTGTATAAATAAGGATATTCCCATGTCTTGCTGTCATATATCATTCCACGAAGTACATTCTGAGGATGTGTTCCAAAGTTTGAACCATTTCCGTCATAACATGCGATAAGGTCTCTTGATAAATGAGGAATAGCTACGATTCCGCTGTCCTCCTGTTCATTTGCAGCAGGTGCATGCGTATTCTGCTTAGATGGTATCCATGGATTCCATGGGCCGCCGTCAAATAATGTGTACCATGAATTATTACATGTATGATATGCCTTTGGTCCTTCCTCCCAGCATGTTGCAACTGCACATTTTACCATAGGATATTTTTCTTTTATGTAGTTTGTCAGATCTGCATCCATATAGTAAGAACCTGTAGATTCAGGATAAAAACCAAATCTCTCATGGAATTTTCCGAATACATCATCTACGATACTCTTTTTATCCTCCATCGAGAACATCCATATACAGAAATCTTTTGTCTTGTACTTCTCACGAAACTCTGTACAAGGAAGTCCGAGTAATGACAATGCAATCTCATCACCATACTTTTCATGATGCTCTTTTGCAATCTCAACCGCCTCATCATTAAACAGACTTGCATATGTCATCTGAATAGTTGTCTTAAGTCCGTTCTTATGTGCAGTCTCCTGCTGAAATTTAAAGATATCCAGAGATTCTGTAAGAAGTGCCTTTCTTCCTATATCTTCTGTTTTTCCCTGTCCGGTCACCTTCTCTGCATACTCAGGAACCATCTCAGGACGGTGGATAATATTTACAACAAATGTATTTTCCATCTCATTCTCCTTTCTTTCGCTGTTGTCAAAATATACACAGCATTTACGATTATCTTGTACAGCCTAATCCACATTTTATATATTGTGCAATCGGTTGTTCTTTAGATAAAGTATAGCCCACAGACCATTCGTTGTCAATGTACTATTTTATCATTTTTATTTTTATTTTTTTGTGCAATTTTGACAAATATCTATTTATTATTTTCTTAAAGATAGTGTCTGCAATAAAATATCCAAACATTATCTTTAGAATTTTATCGTTTATTGAACAATCGGTTGTTCAGTTATAAAATAAAGCCTAAATTTATTTTTCTTTGTTCTATCATGTTTTACTTTGTTGAACCTCTCAATACCACATCATATCCCAGAAGAACTTTCTTCTGCACTCTCTTTCCTGCTATGTAATCAAACAATGTCGTACATGCAACCATGCCAAGCTCTTTAGGGTCATAACACAGTGATGTGATGGCAGGCTTGTAATTATCAAGCATGATGCTGTCATAAAATGATGCGACTTTTATCTGCTCAGGTATGCTTATTCCATCACGGTTCAATTTGTTTAACACCGCTGTACACACTCTGTCATCAGTACAGATGATACATTCTGCTTTTTCACAAAGACATTGCTCTAGAGCATGTTCCACCATGCTGTCCGTTTCACAGTCCATATATATCATGCCTGCATCACTGCCAAGTTCCTGTTCTGCAAGTGCCATTTCAAAGCCTTTACGCCTTGTCTGGTTTACTACATGCTCCATAGAACCGCCGATAAGTGCAAGTTTTTTAATGCCTTTCATTATAATAATCGATGTAAGTTCCTTACATGCCTCCATATGGTCATTATCTATCTGGATAACATCCTCGTCATTTGAACTTCCGATAACAACAAACGGCATATCACTCTTTTTAAGAAAAGACACACTCTCATCTTCCACAAGTGTTCTTCCTAATATAATCCCATCTACTTTTCGGTTTTTCACGACACTTTTTAATTTGGATATATCATGGTCAAATACCATCGACAGCAATATATCATAGTCATATGCTGCTGCCACTTCACTGATACCGAGCATACATCTTTGAAAAAACGGTAACTCTGTGACATTTGAATCTCCCGGCATTACCCAGCCAATATTGTAAGTTTTTGATTTTGCCAATCCTTTTGCCACAACATTAGGACGGTAATGATTTTCTTTAATATATTCAAGTACCCGCTGTCTTGTGGCCTCGCCTATCCTGCCCTTTCCCGATATAGCACGCGATACGGTCGTTTTAGATACCCCAAGTGCTTCCGCAACATCACCTATTGTAATCTTATTCTGTTCACGCTGAAACTGTACTGTTGTATTTTCAGCAGATATTTTTCCTGCCTGCTCTCCTTTTTTTTCCTGTGCCATCATTCACGCTCCTTTTATATTCTACGTTGACATTGTAGAGGAGCATTGCTCAAATTGCAAGTTTTATAGGAATATTTTTACGATACCCCAAAGTATCAGTAAATGTAACGGATAAAAGATATAATATGCATATTTTGGAATTATATTTTTGCGTTCTTCTGTATAGCACCATATTCCATAAAATGATAACGGTCCTGTTACATATAAAAGACTTACCATCATTCCCAAAAATGTCTTTAACGCGTTTTTTGAATAAAAGAGATAAAATACTGCAACGAGTAATACCATACAAAGTCCAAATTGTGCTTTGAGCAATGTTACCCATACTACTGCACACAATACTATCGTCAATTTCGCTATCGTGTAAATTATTCCTTTTCTTTCTTTAAGCATGCCAAGAAAATACAACATCAAAAGACATATGCTCATTGTTATGAGTGCGTTCTGGCTTGACCAGTCTATTATCTTATGACTTGTCGCAAGGTCATACGGTATCTCACTGATTACTGCAAATGCTGCTATTGATATGAGATATCTGCTATAACTTGATGTTTTTAAGAATCCCTCTACGAGCAGAAATGCAAATATAGGGACTGCCAGTCCGCCTATAAGCTGCATAACTGAGCCTACGCCTGCTGCGGTCATAAGTTTTGAGTCTTTTGCCATGGCTTCTGAAAGCTGGGCTTGTGTGTAACCGTCAAGTCCTATCACTCCTTTTTCTATGATGACGATTCCTATATTCTGAATCAGCATTATGATGACTGCAAATATTTTCAAACCGTCTGCCGTAACATTTGGCGTTCTCCAAGGTCCGCGTATCCCTTTCCTGTCCATCTGCCTTTTCTCCTCTCACTTAATTTTAGCCTCGCAAAACAGTTTATCACAAAAACCGCTCGCAAAACAGCTTTATCTTATAGAGTAAATCCTTTTATTTTAGCTGAAATCAACAGTTCATCACACTAGCTGCTATCGCAGCATATCATAATGTGCTTGTATCCCTCCTGATACAACCAAGTCCCCAATCCCCACTTATTGTTCTACACAATAGAAGTGGTGCTACTTCCCTGATAGTGTTAAAAAATTTAAGTTTAAAAAATTTGCGACTTGAAAATAATTTTTCAAGCCGCAATCTTATTTTTATAATTTGATAAACAAAACAAATATCAACCTTTTACAGCTCCGCCTGTAACGCCTTCTACATAGAATTTCTGCATTATCATAAACAATATTGAAATAGGAATTGATACAAGAACGCCTCCTGCACAGAACTGTGTGAAGTATTCATTGATAAGCATCTTATCAAGCATCTTGTAAAGTCCTATAGCTACTGTATACTTAGATGATACCCCTGAATTTAATATCATCTTTGCATATACGAAATCCATCCACGGTACAAGGAAACTACTGATAACCGTATACACTATGATAGGGCGGCTCATCGGAACTACGATCTGGAAAAAAATCCTCGCTTCGCTGCATCCGTCAATTCGTGCTGCCTCGCAGAGTGCTCTCGGTATCGTATCAAAGAAACCTTTTGCTATCAGATAACCAAGACCTGATGATGCGGAATACACCATGATAAGTCCTGCATAACTGTTTGTGAGGTTAAATGTCTTTAATACGAAATATACGGCTATCATTGCCAGCATACCCGGAAACAGATTTAAGATAACTGCTATGTTCATCAATGGCTTTCTCATAGGAAAACGCATGATAGATGTTGCATATGCTACCATAAGTACAAATAATGTTGATATCACACACGTTGCACAAGCGACAACAAATGTGTTGATAAACCACTGAGGGAACTGTGATACTGTATCCGGATGGAACAGTTTAACATAGTGTATGGCACTCCACTTTTTCGGAAAAAATGTGCTTGTATTCATTCCCGAATATTCACTAAATGAAGTACAAAACAGCCATACGATCGGAATAAGCCATATGATAGCTAAAACTCCAAGTAATGCATTATGTAATATAATTCGCGACAAACGCGCGTCTTTCATCTTTTTTATCTTCATTATTGATATGTTCCCTCCTTATCTCCTTTAATCATGAAATTAAAAGCTATTAAAGTAAATACTGAACAAATAATAAAGACTACGATACCAATTACTGATGCCATCTTGTAATTGTAATAATCCTGTGTCAGTCTGAACAGCCATGTAACAAGCAGGTCAACCTCCTGTGCCTGTGAGTTTGCAAGTGACTGATTTGTTGTTGTATAAACATCCTGTGTCAACAGATAAATAACATTAAAGTTATTTATATTTTTTACGAAATCTGTAACAAGTGCTGGTCCTGTGATGAACAACATATATGGCATTGTTATCTTTCTGAATATCTGGAACGGTTTTGCTCCGTCAACTCTCGCACTTTCAAGCTGGTCTTCCGGAATGTTCATCAATACACCGGTAGCGATAAGCATCTGATAAGGAACACCTACCCAGATATTTATAAGGATTATCATAACATGTGCCCAGCCCGGAGCAGATAAGAACGGGATATATGTCGTAGATATCAGACCCACACTTTTCAAAAATCCCGTCAGTCCTATATTGGAACATATCGTATTTACAATTCCACTGTCTGCAAAGAAGTTTCTTACAAGAAGCAGTGATACGAACTGTGGAACAGCGATAGTTACAACAAATAATGTACGCCAGAGTTTTGGTAACCTTGTCTTTTTGCTGTTAAGCAGCAATGCTAAAAGTATTCCTCCGATATATGTTGTTATCGTAGCAAAGAACGCCCACACAAGTGTCCATCCCAAAACACGTACAAATGAGTAACCAAATGTCGATGTAAGTCCGCCGCCACCAAACAATGATGCAAAGTTCTTAAAACCAACCCATGTGAAAAGCTGTGAAGGTGGCATGTGGCTCTGGTCATAATTTGTAAATGCTACAAATGCAAGCAACAGAATAGGGATAAGCGTAAATACTACAATACCAAGTACAGGAAGTGTTAAAAGAGTAATATGGAATTTTTCTTCGATATATGATCTTAAATCTTCCTTAAAGGTATTTATATGCTTGCCTTCTGCTTCCATTATCTGAAGTTTATAAACACTCATCATGTTTTTCATCCAGACAATTATCGCTGCAAACCATACAACAAAACTGAATATTGAAAAAAGTAATATCTTAAATGAATGATCATAATCATTCCATTCACTTTTCATCGTATTAGGATTAAAAACTTTTTCTGCCTTTACTGTTCCTAATGTCCTGAATTTTGGTACATAATCCATTGCAAAATTGACAGTGAACAGAATAATCGCTGCTTCTAACACAGTCATTATCGCTGCCTTTATGTACTGCTTGCGTTTGACATACCCTGCGCCCCACCACACCAGTGATAATTTTACAAATAGATCGCCTTTGACAACTGCCGTTCCAAAACCAGAGAAAAATCCACCAATAGCTTTGAAGAATCCACTAATCGCTGACACGGCACTACCTTTTGACTGATTAGCCATAACTTTTTCTCCTTTATAAAACAGGCAGACATACATACAAGGATATATGCCTGCCAAAACTCTAAACCATACTGCTATCTGCTATCTTTAATCTAATGATGCCGTAACACCTGATACAAGATTATCCAATGCTTTCTGAATGGCTTTGTCATCTGTTGCTGAAAGTTTATGTTTAGCTATCATCTCACCAAATGTCTTTGTAGGGTCCCAGTATTTTCCACCAACACTCTGAATAACACCTATATCTCCTTCTGATGTAGCTGCAAGAACTGCTTTGTTTGATTTAAGAGCATCGCTCTCAAGTGATTTCTTGTTTGTAGGAGGTGTCTCAACCTGGTCAAAGTGTGCTGTCTGAGACTCCTCATTTGAAATGTACTCAGCAAGAAGTGTAGCCCATCCTAAGTTCTTTGAATATGCATTTACAGCTTCCATCTTATATCCGTATGCCGGCTTCATCTGAATCTGTTTGCCGTTAAGAGTGTATGTAGGAAGTTTGATGGCTGCATAATTCTTTCCCCACACCTTCTGGGCATTCTGGCTGTCCCAAGTTCCTGAGATAACTGCACAGTAATCTCCTGTTGGAATAGAATCGGAAATCTTACCATCTGCGATAGGTTTGAATGACGGATTAGATGTAATGTCAAGCATAGCTTTTACCACATCTGTTCCTTTAATGCCATCAGCACTTGTACCGTTCCAGTCCATTGTAGTAGTTCCATCTTCATTAAGACCTGTGGTAAATCCTGCTCCATAGAAGAATGATGCATTGTACCAGCCTGAATTAAGTGTCATACCTACCTTCTTGCCTGCCTTCTTAGCATCTGCAAGAATCGTATCCCATTTTGCTGCATCCTTTTCTGAGATAACTGATTTATCATAGTAAAGGAAATATGTATTTGCTCCTGAAGTTGGGAATGCATACATCTTTCCATCAATTGATGATGCCTCGATAGAATCATCAACATTTGCACTCTTGATATCATCAATCGTCTTGTTTGCTTTAGAATAGATACTGCTGAGTTCGTCGCTGTCTACATTTGCCAAAGCACCTGCTCTTACAAGGTCAGCAAGCTGGTCGCTTGCGAATGAATAAACATCTGCTGCTGCCTCGATATCCTTTAAAACAGTATCTTTTGCAGTTGACTCTGATTCAACACCGATCTCAATATCAAATTTCTGATCAGAATATGCATTCTTAAAATTTTCTACAACTCCCTTCAAGAAATCCTGATCACCTTCTGCGCCCCAGACAGTAAGTTTTATAGGGCCACTTGATTCACTGCCTGAATCACTGCTCGCATCACTTGATGCATTTTTGCTGTTCGCACTCTTGTCATCTGATGAACTTCCACATCCTGTCATCATAGTCGTTACCATTGTTGCACAAAGCAACACGCTCAAAATCTTTTTTCTCATGAATTTTCCTCCTTTTATTACTTCATAACATGCACCATTCGTCAATTTGTACATATTTAAGTATTTTTTATCGCTTTCGATGTACATATTATACTATTTCACTCAAACATATAGTTTGCATTTTCAACCATATACTGTGCACTTTCAACCATCGTTTGTGCAATATTACCACCCTTCCTCTGAACGCACCTGTGCTTTTAGTATTTGTTGCTCAAAGTTCTCAGGTTTCTTTCTCCATTCATATGGAGAACATCCCATAACCTGCTTAAAATTACGGTTAAAAGTAGACAATACGCCGAAACCACATTTGTATGCGATATCAGATACCATCTCATCTGTTTTTTTGAGCATCTCACACGCATTTTGAATCCTCACGAGATTTATATATTCCAATGGTCCGATGCTCATATAATTAGAAAACAATCTCCTGAAATGAGTTTCACTTATATGACATTGTGCAGCCAGATTTTCAATGCGTATCGGTTCCATATAATGATCACTGATATAGCTTATTGCATCAGATATAAACATACTCGTTTTCTCAACTTTATTCTCATGCATACCACGCTGTACCGCATGAACATTTGCCCTCGCAACCCTCACCAGAAACTCATTAATTAACGCTTTTGCTTCCTCAATATAGTACTCATCCGCCCTTCGCACTACATCAAATATATGAAGTATTCGCTCTGCCATATCAGGATATTCCCTTGCATCGCAGAACATTGCCTTAGCATTGATACGCAATATCATCTGCTCAATGCTTTTTTTATTTATCCCCGCCGGATACATACAGTTTAATATCTCATCAACATCCACAAAAAGATATTCCCATCTGCTTACCGTACCGTCTGAGCTTGTCGTTGTATGAGGACAATTCTTTGGAATTATGGAAAACTGTCCGCCTCTGTACGAATAATCTTTTTCTCCTATAGACAAAGTTCCCTCCCCCTCATAACAATATCCTATTTCCATACAATTGTGAAAGTGAAGATAGTCAATACCATGTCCATAAGAACGCACCCACTTTTCACCGAGCAGAGCAAGAAATGAAATCCCCGCCGGCATCTTGTAATACCTGAATTCAATCTTTTTCTTCTTTTTGGCTGCCATAATTTTTATCCCCCTATAGAATATACAAAGTCAAGCGGATATTCGCAATCCGCTTTGCTACTTGCTCATAACACTATTAGCT
>NZ_JAHLQE010000149.1 GCF_018918235.1 Eubacterium sp. MSJ-13 | reverse complement strand
AATAGCCTTTCATTTCTGAAATGAAATAAACAAAAGCTGCGTAGCAGCGACTGACAGCGTGTTTACAGGTTTATGAATTGAGGAAATGAAAGGCTGAACTGTTACTTCCTTTTTTTTATCGGTTTAAGGAAAAATGCTGATAATTTCAACAATATGACAGTAATTACAACCTGTGACATCATGCTTATCTTAAACCAGTTATTTTCAATAACGGCAGGTATCGAACCGTTAAGCATTTCGGCAAGTTTTGAAATTGCTGATACCGATTCGCATTGTTTTATCGTCATCTGTACAACGGTAAATATTGGATTTACAAGAAGAACCATACATACTCCGCTGACATTTGGCATTTTTCCGACTGCCCCCATACAGTTATAATAATATAATTTTGCTGTTATATATGCCACACCTACTATAATAACAGTTCCTACACACACAAGCATAACCTCGAACATTGAGCATACCATAGCGGGCACTGTCTTTTTAAGGACTGTTGACGCAAGCATACCCATACTTCCGACAAAGAATGATATGACAAGTATCGCAGACATAAACTGTATAAGATCGTTCATATCAACTCCGCCTATCGTAAATACTATTGATATTATAGGCAGACTTGACACTACAAGTAACAATACCATACTTACCGATGAAAGAAGCTTTCCCATAACTATCTTCTCTGGAGTAAGAACCGTCGTAAGAAGTATGTCAAGTGTCTGTTTCTCACGCTCTCCCGCTATGCTCCCTGCTGTAAATGCCGGTATGAGAAACATTACTGCAATAATTTCCATGCTTATGAGTATGTAAAACACTTTTGCAGCTCCTGAATAGTCAACATATGGATTAAGATGCATATTAAACATAACCTCAAATCCTGTTATAGCAATAATCCCGAGCATGAGATTAAAGAGAAATATCGTTACTGCAAATCTTACCGAACGTACTTTAAGTTTTATCTCTTTACCATAGACTGGATTTATCCTTATTTTCACTAAAAAGCACCTCCCTCTTTTCGGTAACTTTCATAAATATCTCCTCTAGATTGCCTGACTGTCTGACAAACGATGTCACCTTTACATTATTTGTGATAAGTTTTTTCAGCAAATCTGCCTCATCCTCAGGCGTCCCCAAAAAACCTACAGTGATATCATTATCTGATATGGAGATATTTTTGACTTTATCCTCATTCTTTAATATATTTACCGCTGTCTGTTTTCCAGCAGTCACATGAATCTGAACCGGATTAGATGCATTTAAATGAAGCATTATATCATCAACTTTTCCCTTCACCAACATCTTACCTCTATCTATCACACCCACTGATGTACATAATTCTGACAGTTCCTGTAATATATGTGAACTTATTATTATGGTCTTTTTTCTCTCTTTAAGTCTTTTTAAGATTTTCTGGATTTCCAATCTTGCCCTCGGATCAAGTCCCGAAGCTGGTTCGTCAAGGATAAGCAGTTGTGGATCATGCACAAGGCATCTTGCAAGACAAAGTCTTTGTTTCATACCTCTTGAAAGTTCATCAACAAAAAATTCAGATTTATCTTCCAGATCCACAAGTTCTAAGAGTTTTCGACAGAGTTTATCGGCTTTTGAACCTGTTATGCCATATATCGAAGCATAAAATTCCATATATTCTATAACTTTAAGGTTGTCATATACGCCAAAAAAATCTGGCATATATCCTATAAGACTCTTTAACCTTCTGTCATTCTTTAGTGCGTCTGTCCCTGCAATCGTTATGCGTCCACTGTCAGGCTGTATAAGACCTGCCATGATTCTCATAGTTGTAGTTTTGCCCGCACCATTTGGTCCGACAAATCCAAACACTTCACCATCTTCTATGGAAAAGTCAAGATTATCCAGTGCCACAAAATCCCCATATTTTTTACATAGACTTTTAACTTCTACCATAAACGCCGTATTCCCTCCGTTTTATATACTGAACATACAGCTTACATCAGCTATTTTTTGTTTATCACTATAATCTTGCTCTGTTTGCCATCTGTGTTAAAATAATACTGCTCAACTTCATTTTCATAATCTCCCACCAGCTTTACCTCAGGCAGACAGATATTTCCGACTTCCCTGCCGCTCTTATATTCAATCGAATAATAAAGTATAAGTGAACCATCCGGTTCAAGATAATCACTCATATTTGTGATTTTTATTTCTTTTCCCGAACTGAAAAGTTTCTCTAATTTATTTGTTTTCTTATTTCTCACACTTACAGTCCCAAAAAATCCATAGTCAGAATAACTGTCTTTACTTTTTGAAAACTCACATCCGCCACTTGTCTGCTTTGAATATAAAAGTTCTTTAAGTACAAAAGCTTTCGGAAATCTGTATGTCACAGAAAACTGTTCAGGTGCACCTGAATATACATCATATCCGTTTGTATATTCACTCTTGTAGTTTGCGGCATATGTCTCAAGCGAATCAATAACATCATATCCGTCAATCTTTTCACTCATCTCAAAGTTTTTACATACACCTGTCACACCATACACATCATAATTAAATTTTTCGGTAAAACATTTCTCACTGTTATCTTTTACAAAACCATAAAACCATGCTTTTGTATTTGAATTATCCTCAAGATATTCTTCAACAACACCAACTTTTCTCCTAAGGCTCGCAGCCATGCTGTTTGAATACATATTTCCACCCATAGCGGACTCTATCATCGCCGTAACCGAATTTCCATAATCAGAACTGTTATATGTCCCCGTTTTTGCATATTTGCTTACATCTATCTTCTCACCGGCCTTTATATCACCTATATAAAGAAGATTTCCCTGATAATATATCATGCAGTTATTAAGGTCATAACTGAATGTATTTGACACTGTTCCAATAAGGCTCATATCATTCTCAGACACATCTAATTCAACATTTCCATCGTCTTTTACATTCTGCTTCATAATAAATTCCGCACCCTGAAATGAGGATAACCTGTTCATCAAAAGCCTTGTATTATTTTCATTATACTCAACACCATATGCATAATCATGAATACTTTCATCACTCATTTTAGCATTTCCATAATATGACTCCGTATTTTTCGGAGTGACATTACACTTTCCACTTAATTTCATACTAAACGCATCATTTGATACGCTTGTAACGCTGAACAATGTACTCATATCCTTTGTTTTTGCATTTTTGTTGTCATTAAGTACTATCTGCGACAGATAATTTATATATGGTGTCTGTATTCTTGTACTTGTACCGACTATGTATATTACAGCCGAAAAAGCAATAGATAAGATAGGTACTGCTATCCAAAGATAACTTCTCTTTTTTCGTCTTCTGAAAAAGAAATACAGCCCTGGTCCTGCAATTATGACATATAAAGCCAAAATACAGCCGTAAAGTTTCATATTTGGAAGAACATCGTTTTCATTTATCTTCAATGCCTCCTCCATATATGAATACCCCATACTTCCATACGAAAGATTTTCATTTTGAAGCAGTAATTTTTTCTTCGTTCCATCACTGAGATTTTGTTCTATCGTAACCATAAGTGCTTTGCCATAATTTTTCCAGAATTTTTTCGGAATATTAAATGAAAACTCGGCAACTATTATACTTCCCTCGCCAAATTCTTTTGAAACCATAAGATTTCTGCCATCATTTATCAAAACGGAATCTTCATTCAGGCTTAAATTCACAATGTCTATATCCATCTTATCCTGTTCATCCCCATTGCTCTCATCAGTCCATCCGAAATCAGTAGAGATTCTCTCAGTCTTTCCTATATATCCTCTGATAAGCGTACTATGAAGTTTTTCAAATTCTTTTTGGTAGTTGCTGCCTGTTCCAACTACAAGCGTGCCTCCTTTTGCTATCCATTTTTTCAATACTTTTATATTATTCCTGCTGAATTTACCTGTATCGTAATTATCAATAAGAATAACATCTACACTGTCAAGCATCGCAAGTGTCTCAAAATCACACGCACTCATATCGAAAACCTTGCCGGTAACGCCTGAGCCTGCACTGTCAATATCATCATCCAGACTAAGACTGTCAGATATATATCCAAGTTTTGACGGTGTATCAGATAAAATTCCCATATAAATTCCTATAATATCCGAGTCCGCTTCAATCTTAGTACGTGCCTTCAGATATATATTTCCATCGTCATCACATACCGAAACAATATACTCCTGACTTTCACACAGCATCGGTATCGTAAACTGAACCCTCTTGTTCTCCTGTTCTCCAATTGAAAATGACTTCTGTATCATCTTCGTGTCACTGTTTTTTCCAGACTGGTATGTCAATCTGAACTTGCCCGAAAATCCTGCACCCTCATTGTTTATCACGGCTGACACTTTCATATTTTTACCATATTTAGTGTAACCACGGTAGCCAAAAGAAACCTGTGCCGTAATACCCTTTCCGCTCATCCTCATCGCACCATTTTTTAACTTT
The DNA here is from genome assembly GCF_018918235.1 of Eubacterium sp. MSJ-13. Classification (GTDB taxonomy): domain Bacteria; phylum Bacillota; class Clostridia; order Lachnospirales; family Lachnospiraceae; genus Butyribacter. The sequence goes on along the minus strand of NZ_JAHLQE010000149.1, from coordinate 8,220 downwards.
GTTATCTCCGATGCTTTGACACTGCACCGGTCATTCTGACTTATAAAAATCAACAGCACAAATAAGATAAGCAGTCTAAATATCTGTAATTTATATCTTGATTTCATCATTTATCTGCTCATCAATCCCTACTAACTCTTTTTTATCCTTTTTCTCTATATTTAATGGAAGTGCTATCGTAAAGCATGTTCCGTCAGTGTCACTTTCTACTTTTATCGCTCCGTCATGCAAAAGTACTATCTGTCTGGCAATATTAAGTCCAAGCCCTGTACCCCCGGTCTGAACCGAGCGTGAATCCTCCACCCTGTAAAATCTGTCAAATATACGCTCTAAACTCTCTTTTGGTATAACAAGACCAAAATTTGTCACCCTTATCTGAATCTCTTTCTCAAATTTTTCTACTTCAACAAACACTCTCTTTCCGTCTCTGCCGTATTTTATAGCATTGCTTATAAGATTCTGTACAGCTCTCGCCATCAGCTCCCCATCAGCATATATGATACAGCTTGAAACATTCTGCAACAACTCATATTCAAGTTCATTTTCATGAAACTGTGGATAAAACTCCTCAACCATCTGTTCTACAAGCTTGACTATATCTATCTCACTTCTGTGAAGCGTAATCTCACCACTCATAAGCTTTGTATAACTGAAAAGTTCTTCTATAAGTCCCTGAAGCCTGTTTGCTTTTCTCATCGCTATCTCTGCATATTTGTGACGCTCCTGTTCATCATATTTTTCCATGTCTGCCGCAAGCTGCAGATAACCGATAACTGATGTAAGCGGCGTTCTGAGGTCATGTGCGACGCAGGTTATCATGTCCTTGTTTGTCTGAAGTGCATCTCTCTCTGATTTCATAAGAGCGTCCAGCTTTTCAGACATCCTGTTTATCTGTATCGCAATCTCGCCTATCTCATCTTTTCTTCTCACTTCAATCCTGCCGCCACCATCACCAAAAGCCATATGCGCTATACTTCCCGATATATAGCCTATATCTGCTGTAAGTTTTCTTGTTATCAGCATAAAATACATGACAAAAAACAAAAAAAGGAAAAATAATATTACAAGCATTAAAAAAATCAATGTATTTTTATCCCACCTCTTGATTGCCTGATAATTAAATATTTTTCCCCTTTCGTCTGCCGAATCCGTAAATTTGTCAATCATTCTATCCCTGCGGCCATATCCGCCATATGAGATTCCAAGTGCAGTACTTAAAATATAAAGTCCAACCCCACATACAACTTCCGTAATGACCGATAAAAACATACTGACTGCAACATAAAGTATCAGTTCTGCCCTTAGACTTTTGAATAAACTACGCTTCAATTTTATATCCAACTCCCCAAACTGTTTTTATGATCTGTGTTTTTCCCGAACCCGACTCAATCTTTTCTCTGAGTCTCCTGATGTGAACCATCACTGTGTTGCTCATCTCGAAACTTTTTTCTTTCCAGACACGCTCAAAAATCTCATCTGTAGAAAAAACCTTGTTTGGATGCGATGCCATAAGAAATAAAATATCAAACTCTATAGGTGTAAGCTTGACAGACCTGTCATATGCCTTTACCTCATGTGACCTCTTATCCATCCACAAATTTTCTATGTTTACAACATCCGATGTCTTTGCTTCTACTCCTCCAAAACTCTGGTATCTTCTAAGCTGCGATTTGACTCTTGCTACAAGCTCGCTCGTGTTGAAAGGTTTGGTCACATAATCATCTGCTCCGTTTACAAGACCTGAAACCTTGTCACTTTCACTGTCTTTTGCACTCAACATTATTATGGGTATCGTGCTTGTCTCCCTTATCTTCGCACAAACCTCATTTCCATCCATCACGGGCATCATAATGTCGAGAATAGCAAGATCTATCTCCTCCCTGTCAAATAACTCCAAAGCTTCTTTCCCATTATACGCTTTAAAAACCTGATAGCCCTCACCTCTTAAATGTATCTCCACCAGATCAGCTATCTCGTGGTCATCATCTACTACCAGAATATTTCCGTCAGACATACCAGCCTCCTTCCCGGACAATATCACCGTTCACAACTTCTATGTAACCGGCAACTAAACGATACATATGTAATCACCTCTTATACATTTGTAATGATAACATATGGACGGTCCTTAAATCTTTACTTTTTTCTTAATATTTGCGTACATTTTTCTGTCAGTTTTCCTGATCATATCTACTATGCTTCAAGAAACAATCCAGAATCCAGAATTCATATCATATGAATCTGTAAATTATATTATAATAAAGTCCTGCTATGAAATCTACATAACAGGACTTTAAAATAAATAAATTTTACAGTAATTATATTTACTTAACAGCTTTCATCTCTCATAGTAAGCTGAAGTTTTTCTCTTTCCTTTGTATCAATCTTTGGTGTTGAACGCTCCTTGAGTGATTCATATACTTTTGGCACCATGATACTCTGATAAGCCGGTCTTATTATCTTATCAACATTTATAAGTTCTTCCATTCTATGTGCACTCCAGCCGACGATACGCGCCATAGCAAATATCGGAGTAAACAATTCCTGTGGTATTCCAAGCATTGTATAAACAAATCCGCTGTAAAAGTCTACATTTGCACTTACACCCTTATAGATAGCACATTCCTCACCGATAACCTCAGGTGCTATCCTTTCTATCATCGAATAAAGCTCAAATTCTTTCTTCTGGTGTTTTTCGTTTGCAAGAAGTTCAACAAACTGCTTGAAAGCAACGGCTCTTGGATCTGATATGGAATAGACCGCATGCCCCATACCATATATAAGGCCTCTCTTGTCAAATGCCTCCTTGCGGACAAGTTTCTTGAGGTATGCTCTTACCTCATCCTCATCCGTAATATCCCTTACATTTGCTTTAAGATCCCGCATCATCTCGACAACTTTAATATTGGCTCCACCATGTTTCGGGCCTTTAAGAGAAGAAAGTGCAGCAGCTATAACTGAATATGTATCAGAACCGGCTGATGTAACTACCCTTGTTGTGAAAGTTGAGTTGTTTCCGCCACCATGCTCCATATGAAGCACAAGTGCGAGGTCAAGAACCTTTGCCTCGACATCTGTGTATTCTTTGTTCGGTCTGAGCATACGAAGAATGTTCTCTGCTGCCGAAAGTTCGTCAGACGGTCTGTGAATATAAAAACTCTCATCACATTCATAATGATTGTATGCATGATAACCGTAAACTGCAAGCATAGGGAATACACTTATGAGCATGATACTCTGACTAAGTACATTTTCAAGTGTATTATCTGTGACCTTATCATCATATGAGGCAAGCGTGAGCACACTCTTTGTAAGAGAATTCATAATGTCCTTTGAAGGTGCTTTCATGATAACATCTCGAACAAAGTTAGTCGGAAGCCTTCTGTTTTTTGCAAGTATAGTCTGAAATTCTTTAAGCTGTGTATCTGTAGGAAGTTCTCCGAAAAGAAGAAGATACGCTGTTTCCTCAAAACCAAACCTGTTGTCTTTTCTAAATCCTTTTGTCAGATCATATATATTGTATCCTCTGTAAAAAAGCTGGCCTTCACATGGTATGACTCTGTCACCATCCATCTCAGTAGCCTTTATAAGAGATATGTTTGTGATTCCTGACAATACCCCTTTTCCGTTTTTATCCCTAAGTCCCCTCTTAACGCCAAATTCATCAAATAATTTTCCATCAATGGAGTTATTCTCAACGCATATCTTTTTATAACGTTTTGCATATTCCTCCATCATTTCCTCATGACTTCCCTGAAATATTCCATCCTGCATATATCACTCTTCCCTTCCTCTAATAATTTATTTTAACAAAACCATGTTTTGCCATTAAGCACTATTATTTTTATCTGCGATAATTCCTCATTAGTAAATTATAGCTTAATTGTATAACAACTGTCAAATTTGTCTGACACTTTTTATAAACTTTTCATATTTATAAAAATTATATGTTGTCGTTCTCACCTCTAAAGTAATAGTTCAGCCATAAAAGGATAATTGGCTGAACTGTTACCCTCTAAATAATTTTCCAAAAGGTATACTTGAAAATATCCACAAATACCATTATTATATTATGGACACATTTATTGTTTTATAAATGAAATCCATACATAAGATTGAAATATACCATATATTACAGAAAGGTTGTGTATTATGTTAGAAAAGAAAGTGCTTGACGATATCGTAAGCGAGATTACAGACAACTATAACAGCGAGGAATTATTTTATTTAAGGTCTGGACACTGTATGCCAAACCGTGACACTATCAAACATATCATAATGGGACTAAGACAGCTTATGTTCCCAGGATATTTTGATAATGAAAATCTGAACAAAACGATTCCTGAATTTTTTGTAGGACACAATATAACAAAGATTTACAACGACCTCTACTGCCAGATTAAAGCTGCATTTTTACAGCAGGCAAAAGATAACGCTGATGAAACAGAAATTGAAAATCATACAACTGAGATATGTTCAAAATTCTTTTCATCTTTCAGTCATATCCAAAATCTTTTGCTAAAAGATGTAAATGCCGCTTTTGACGGTGACCCTGCTGCAAAGACAAAAGAGGAGATAATTTTCTGCTATCCGGGACTTTTTGCAATATTCGTTTACAGATTCGCACACGAACTCTACAAAATGAATGTTCCATTCATACCAAGAATAATGTCCGAATACGCACACGACCACACTGGTATTGACATAAATCCGGGAGCAACCATCGGAGAATATTTCTTTATCGACCACGGAACAGGCGTTGTTATCGGAGAGACAACTGAAATCGGCAATAATGTTAAGATATATCAGGGTGTAACTCTTGGTGCACTTTCTACAAGAAGCGGCCAGCTCCTTCGCAACATTAAAAGACATCCGACTATTGAAGATGATGTTACCATCTACTCAAGTGCATCGATACTCGGCGGTGAAACAGTTATCGGAAAAGGCTCTGTCATAGGTGGAAATGCTTTCATAACTGAATCGGTTCCTGCTGGAACAAGAGTTAGTGTAAAAAATCCTGAACTCAGCTTTTCGACAAAAAAGAACCACGGTAACGAAGAACTTCCAAGATAAAAATAAATATGAGGTTTCAAATGAAAAAATTCTTGACTAAACTTATGATTGCAGCACTTTTACTATCTATAATAAGTCCTGCATCAAACACATCATATGCAAAAGCAAATACAAAAAAAATCATATGTCTGTCAATAAAAGGCAACACTCTGACCTATGCTGATGCCGTATGGACATATGAACTTGGACTTGAAGATGAAAATATAGTAGGAAAGCCCAAAAAGCAAACCATAAAACTCGCTTCAAAAGTTTCCTACTCACTTTTAAACCCTGATAAAATGAAAAATTATAATGTAAATAAGAAAAAATTTATCAAGGCTGTAAAAGATGCCGAGCCTGAGCTTGCCAAAGACCATAACATAAAATACTACTGGGGCATGGCAGCACAAATTACATTGACAGGAAATAAGGTTACAAAGATAAAACAGCTATATCAGGACTGACGACAAATGTAGTCAAAAGGAAGTCCCGACTTATTGCTCTACGCAATAAAAGTGGGGGACTTCCTTGATAGTATTAAAATAAAGCTAAAGCGAAAAGTCTTATTAACTTACATACCGAGTGTATGCAGTAACAGTTAATATAAATTTTTCGCTTTATTTCATCTTTTTTAGATTTTAATTTTGCAATATTTGGCGAAATTTCAGTGATACAGTGCACTAGCACAACAAGTAATTAATATTTGAAGCTGTACTAACTCCAATATTTATCAATTACATCCTGATTTAAATTTTCGCCTATCACGATAAAGATTTCCTGACCTTCCCTTATTGGCTTTATGACTGTCTCTTTTTTAGTCGCATTAAGCTCAAGCCAGCCGTCACCATCGGGCATAAATCCCTTGATTCTGAAAACATTTCCACAGTTTTCGTCAGAAAAAGTTTTATTTACACAACTTTTAAGTTTATCCACAGTCATGTGTTTATTCATATAATAAAGGGATGAAAATTCCACATCATCGGTATTGTACCTTTTTTCTATGCCCGCACCGACATACTCACAGTTTTCTATTTTTTTATAATCACTTTCGTCAAACTCATCCCACGATTTTGCCATAACGACATTATCAATCTTTCTCGTACAGTGAAACTCCTCAAGACTTTTATTTATATAAGCAATAACTTCCTGAATCTGCTCATCTGATACACCCTCCGTCTTACTGAAAAGTATCTTTCCCGCATTAGCCGCCTCAGATGCAAGAATATATCTTGAACGCTCTGACAGATCAAGTTCAAGATGTGAATCGACTATAGTTATCACATTTCCAATCTGATACCATCTCTCAAGAGGTTCTTCATGGAGAGTATCAAAAAACTCATCCATATCAAATACGCCTGACGGTTCAACTAAAACCCTGTCAAATCCCTGCATGCCCATTGCGATAAGTTTCGTCTTAAAACGCCTTCTGTGACAGTCTGCATCACACCCTCCGGCAACCATCTCAAGGTCACAGTTATCGCCGAGGATATCCTGCAAAAGCATGGCATCGACATTGACTGCACCGTAATCATTTTCAAGTATACCTATTTTAAGACCTTTATCTGTGAGATATTTCACATATTTTCTGATAAAAGTCGTCTTACCCGAACCAAGGAAACCTGTAATCAAATCTATCTTAATCATCATTCTCTCCCTTTATGAATTAGTCAAGCGGATATTCTCAATCCGCTATGCTGCCTGCTTAATAGTAGTAAAACAAAACTTATCCACAACCGGCTTTCCTATAAATTTATGCTATTTTTTTAATGAAATCAACAACTATCTCAATACCTATCTGGGCTGCTTTTTCCGCAAATTCAGCATAGTCCATCGCACCACCCTCGCCATCTGATATCGTGCGGAGTATTGCAAACGGGATTTTATTTACATAACATACATGACCGATACTTCCACCCTCCATCTCAGCCGCTATAGCATTGAAACGCTCATGAAGTTTATCTTTCTGATGTTTATCATGCATAAACATATCACCTGTAGCGATAGTTCCGACTTTATACTTTCTTTCTTTTTCATCAAGACACTCTTTTAATGTATCCATCATCTTTTTGTCACAAGGAAGATAGATTTCATTTATTCCTGACAAAAGACCTATAGGGTCTCCAAGTGCTGATGTGTTCATATCATGCTGCACGACCATATCCGCAACGGCAATTCCCATAACTCCAAGTTCTTTACACAAAGTTCCTGCAACACCGATATTTATTACCATATCAACATGATATGTAAGTATCATAGCTTCTGTACATATAGCTGCAAATACTTTTCCAACTCCGCTGACAGCGGCTACCACTTCCGTATCACCGATAGTTCCTTTAACAAATTCTACGCCGCTTATCGACTCATACGAAGGATTTTCCAATGTCTTTTTGAGATTGTCAATCTCAATCTGCATCGCTCCTATAACACCGATTATCATAGTTTACCTCTTTTCTCTATTATCATATTCTATTTTTATCTTTTCGTCTTTTAGGAAATTTTATTTTACGAAATTTTTAAATCTGATACCATTCATCCCATATTCTAAAGACTATGTTTTTTTCTGAATGAAACATCGTAAAAGCTGTCCGGTCTGTCATAAAACAGACCGTCACAACCGTATCACTTATTCTTTAGGATAAGTAAATTCCATATTTGTCTGATTTTCAAGCACCTCAAGATAAGTCCTACATTCCTCTTTTGCAAGATCTATATCAAGATTTTCGTAATGTCCACACTCAATCGCAGACTTTCCAAATACATCACCATCATGCTCAATAGTCTGTTTAAGTATCTTCTTTGTAAGTTTAAAAACATCCTTTGCATCCATATCACGGACAAGGAGATAAAATCCTGTCTGGCAGCCCATAGGTCCAAAATAGACAATCTTGTCCGATACCTCGGAATTACGTGCAAATGTAGCAAACATATGCTCAACCGAATGCATAACGGCATTGCTCATATAATCTCCTGCATTCGGCTTTCTTGTGCGAAGATCATATGTCACAACATCCCCGTCCTCTCTTGAAATATAAAATCCCGGTACTAATACATTATGGTTAATCTCAAAACTTTTTATTCTCTGCATTTTTGTTTCCTCCGTTTCTTAATTTATGTACTCTCGGAATCTTCTGAACGAAGAATTTCGAGATGAATTTTTGATATACAATG
>NZ_JAHLQE010000157.1 GCF_018918235.1 Eubacterium sp. MSJ-13 | reverse complement strand
CCTCTTTATATCCTCGTCAAATGCATCCGCTGTCATGGCAACTATAGGAATCTTTTTTGCTCCCTCATGTGATGACTTCCTTATCATCTCCGTTGCCTGCATTCCGTCAAGCTTTGGCATCCTCACATCCATAAGTATCAGGTCATACTGCTTAGGTTCTGACTGCAGATATTTATCAACTGCCTCCTGACCGTCTTTTGCACGCTCGACATTCATTCCATGTGCTTTTAAGATTTCTACCGCTACCATTGCATTTATATCATTGTCCTCTGCAAGCAATATGTTTTTTCCTTCCAGAATACTCTCATCTGCTTTCTGTTCCAAACTTTCCTCTACCTCCTCAATACTGTGTATTTCCCTGTCAAATTCAATAATAAATGTCGTTCCCTTATCCGGCTCACTCTCACATTTTATAGTGCCGCCCATTATATCAACAAGATTTTTTACAATTGCAAGTCCAAGCCCTGTTCCCTGAACATTATTTGTAAATTCATTATACTCCTGCTCAAACGGGATAAACATCTTTTCCTGAAATTCCTTGCTCATTCCACAGCCATAATCTTTTATTTCACAATAAATGTGAACATGTGTGTCATCTATATCTTCCGCTGCCATGTTCCACTCTACATATGAACCGCTTTTTGAAAACTTTATTGCGTTGTTTATGATATTTACATAAATCTGCTTTGTTCTAAGCGGATCTATCTTGATAAGAAACGACCTGTATCTGCTAAAGTCCGTCCTGAGTTCAACATTGTAATTCTTGGCATTAGCTTTAAGCATCTCCTCTATCGAGCCAACAAATTTCATGCTGTCAACATACTCTTCATTAAGCTCCACTTTATTCTGCTCTATCTTGTTCATATCAAGTATATCATTTATTATCTGTAACAGAAAATTTCCTGAATCTATTATCTGGTCTATACACTCATTCTTCTTATTTATATCGTCACTTGACTGTCCTATCGCCGCCATACCAAGTATTGCATTCATAGGAGTTCTTATCTCATGACTCATCCTCGACAGAAAATCTGTTTTGGCATTATTTGCTTTTATCGCTTCTTCGCTTTTCTGCTGTATCTGTGCTATATATCTGTTTCTGTTATTTATATACATTGATATTGCTATAAGAGAAAAAATAAATACTAATGATATAAATGCAATAATATCACTATAGGAATAAAACTTATCATACAATGACAGTTCTGACCAGTTGTAGGCAGTATCCCTGCTTATCGTATTTTTCTGTTCGTCATCCGTAACCATATCAATTCCCTTATTCAAAGCTGATTCAAGTATTGAATTGTTTCTAATGGCAAGTCCGAACGGCAACGATACTGTATTAAATTCTTTTATGTCAAACTGTTTGTATCTCGGACTTTGAAGTATTGATTTTGCAACATAGGCACCTGTGGCAAATGCAGAAACGTCTCCGTTATTTAAACCATCACACGCATCCTCAATGGTGTCATATTCAACAATATTATATTGTGTTTTCTTTTTTACACAGTCATAAACATATTTATATTTTTTGACAACTGCTACTTTTGCTGAACTGTCAAGTTCTCCATAGCTGCTCTTTGTTATGTAATTTATATCTGAATCGAAAAGACTCTTCGTTATGAGATACTTTTTATAGAACATTATATTATCTACATAAACAGGCATAACTATATCCGTTTTTGTATTTTCGAGCATATCATAAGGATTTTCTGTATCTATTGCAAAATAATTAAATTTAATGCCAAGGTTTTTGGCAACTTCGTTCATGAGATCAATGGCAATTCCTTTATATTTATGTTTCTTTTTATCATAATAACTTATCGGCCTGTAATCAGAATATGTTGCGACATTTAATGTTTTATTGTTTTTAAGATAATTTATCTCATATTTTCCCAAAGGCGTATAAACTCTGTCAGGATAATACTTCTCATTAAGGTCACTCTGGAATGTCGGTTCTGCAAGTTTCAGATCAGTAAGTGCCTTATTTACATCTTTATAATATGGGTTATTGTTTTTCATAACAATATAATTGTGTGTTACACTGAACTTTGATAATATTTTCATATCTGATGTCTGATCCATCACATTACTTATAAGACCATCCACATCTCCTTCATCCAATGCCGCCTTACACTCATTATAGTCATCAAAATAAACAAGATTATCATACACATTTATTGATTTGAGATACGATGTCATTCCTGTATACTGAAGAAGCTGTTTTGTTACAGCTATCTTCATCTTGTCTATTCCGTCATAATCTTCATAATAAAGGTCTCCACGATTTTTCTTTGTCATTATGGAATGATATGTAGTCATTATATCTTCCGTCGTATAACTCAACTTTGAAGATGTTTTTTTCAACGGTTCTGATGCGGGCATGATAATATCTATATTACCGCTTAATAAAAGCTTTGTTAAATCTTCCCACGATTTTACCTTTATATAGCTGTACTCAAAATGAATACTTGAAAACTTAGAAATCTATTCAGGTAATCCACTCCATAACCACATTCATTACCTGATGAATCATAGTCAAAAAAATTGTCAAGCTGACAGAATCCTACCTTTAATATTGCCATTGATGACTCATCTGCTGATACATTCTCGCCATGAATCAAAAACATCCCTGTCAACATTGTAAAAAAAATTACCGTATATATAATAAATTTCCTCAATCTGTTTTCCATTTTTCATAACCTTTCATTTATATACCATTTTCCTTAATAACAATTAACAAGAGCAATTCTAACGAAAGTAAAATGGCTGTGTCATAATTCTTTTCCGTCAACGGATTCATTATATCACAGCCTCAAATATTTCTCTATTCAATTATTATATTTTACAAAACTTATATATCTATCGTCCACATTATGTTTAATCCGTGTACTGTATCGGTCATGATAAAATTTCCTTTATCTTTTTCTCAACCAATTTCGCCACTTTCCTGTGCGTTGCCTCAGTCGGATGCCAATTTATACCAAGTCCATCCGCCTCATCCTGCGGTGGCAGATCAAGATAATAAACATCTGCGTTCTGATACTTTTCCTCAATTATGCTAACTGCCTTTAAAACACTTTCGCAAAGTTTTTTATCCATCGTTCCAAGCATGCATAAAACCGGAATTCCATGATTTTTTCTTTTTATTGTTTCAAGAAATTTTACATATCCGTCAACAAATTCCTGATTTCTCGCACCATCATTATCTGTATAGCTTGCATCATTTGTTCCAAGATAAACCGTTATTATGTCAGGAACAAAACGACTGTTATCCCACTTTTCCCATTTACTTACGGGTGTATGAAGATAATCTCTCTCACAGCCTGCATCAACATACTCGTATAACATAGGCACAAGCCAGCTTTCATCTTTTACCTTCGGCTGCCCCTCTCCTATATATGAAGTAATGACACCTTTTCCATTCCATGCAACAACATTTACATCAGCATCAAGGTGTGTCGCTGTAAGGAGTGAATATGCTTTCATAGGATTTTCCTTTGCTGTATCATGCTCCAGTTCGTCAACATTTCCCTCATTACCATAACCGCATGTAATTGAGTCACCTATCATCTCTATTTTTAACTTTTTAGGCATCGGCGGCTCAAGAATCTCCTGACTATCCGTTTCTATCCATTCTACACCACATGCCGCATATTCTGCCTCCGAATATTTTATTAGTGTAACTGTAACTGTCTTTTCCAAATCCGCTTGGTAAAGTACATATTCTGCTTTGTCATTATCAAGACAGAAACGTCTGTAGGGCTCACCATCAGTGACAGCACCGTATGATACCTCGCCGTCTTTTTCCTCTTTTACAAATACTGCAACCCATGCATAATCTTTACTATTATGCGTAGATGCATCCGACAAAAGCTTTGCCTTCGCCATTCTTCCTGTAAACCTGAATGAAATGCTGGTGCCCGTATACCCAAGATATCTTATCTCATCTCTAAATATTGTTCGTCCTGTAACTTTTACTCTTGACTCATCTGCTGCAAATCTCATAAATTTTCCTCATTCTCTCTGTACTACCTTAATCTTCTTTTATCACTTTTTTGTTTCAGATGTTATATCCGTACTTCTGTTGATATCAAGCCAACATGCCTGCCTCAACTGTATTTCACCATTTGACACATCTTCACCCTTCAATGTCCCATCAGGCTGCACACATAATATTTCATTTGGATTCTGCGCTTTCTCTTTAAGCCAGTATACACCTTCTCCTGCTGGAATAATATCCTTATATTTATCATATTCATCTTTTGAAAGTTCAAAGAAATATTCCGGAAATTTATCATCCTGTGCTGACTTAATATAATTCTGCACTACGACAAGCGCCATCTCATTATCTGAATATTTTTTAAGCTGTTTTGTGTTGAGCCAGCGACGCGCTTTTGACTCATACCAATCATTGCTTTCCGTTTCCTCCATCGAAAATCTTTTCTTTTTCCCGACTTTTTCTTTCATCATAAGCACTTTACCATCAGAAGTCCTGTCAAGTATAACCCAGTTTGCAGTGCCAAAAATCACTACATTCCCCGGAGCTGCTTCTGTTATGAATTTCTTTTCTATTTTGGCTGCTCTCGCCGGTGCATCATACTTTGTCTCAGCTTTCTTATAATTTATAAGTGCTGATTTATATTTTCCCTTTTTCTCCTTTTTAAGTCCTATATGATAATAACACTTTTTCATATTTCCATTTGCAACTAAAAATCCGCCTGATTCTTTATAATTGGCAATGGCAAGCTTATATTTTCCCTGTGACTGATGATATACGCCCTTAACCATAGGATATGCCGGCGTCTGTAAAAACAACACTATCAACAGGACAAAACATGCTGCTACTATACCTCTTCTTTTATATGCAGCCTTTGTTTCCAGCTTTGCAATTCCCTTTTTGCACTGTGAGATATGCTCGTCACATTCTTCTATATTATATTTGAACTTTTTACATCTCTTAAAATTCTCAATAGCATCAACATAATCACTTTTTGTCTTTGACTGTTTCTGTCTCTGAACCGCAAGTTCAAATACCTCTGCTGTTCCATCTTTTACGGCTTTATCTGCAATCTCAAGACATTTCTGTCTTCTCTCGTCAGCATCAAGATATCCCTGTATCTTGTTAAACTTCTTGGCAGCACTGTTCATTATAGAATAAACTTTCTCAAAACGCTCTACACAATCAACTGCCTCCATGAGAGCAACTGCATTTTTATATACTTTTTCTTCTGGCGAAAGAACCCTTACTTCCTTTCCTGCCGCTGCCTTAGCTTTATTCCTGGCAGCCTTTATCGCTGCCATTTTTTCCGCTTTAAAAGCCGCTTTATCTTTTTTATTTTCCAAAGTTTCAGCCATTTGCTTCCTCCACTTTATTTCTACGCTTTTCAAAAATCTTACCGACATAATCCACGGTAGGTCCCATCAATACCACCATGCATACCGTCATAATACCAACTTCCCCACCAGCAGCATATCCTATACATGTTGCTATAAGGTCATATACGATTCTTACCACTCTGAATGTATTTTTTCCCGTATGTTTCTCAATCTTATCACTTATAAGAAATGAAACTGCATCATAAGGTGCCGTTCCATGCCCACTCTGCATATATACTGCTGCCATAAGCACAAATATGATAAGTCCCGGTATCAGAAATGCAATCCTTGCCCCCATTCCAAGCTGTGCTGGGATATGAAATACATTCTTCCATACCCACGAAAAGAAATCAGCAGAGTAACCGACAAGTATCATATTTCCAAGCGTACCTGTTCCAATAAGATTTCTCTCAAAAATGACAACGATTGCAAGAAGTACAAGATTCGATATAAGCTGATAATTTCCGAAAGTCATACCAAGCTTTGCCGAAATCCCATAATTCATTGCCGAATACGGATCTGTTCCCATATCGCTAAGTACAAGCATAGATACGCACATTCCCATAAGAATAACAGCTATGATCATCATAAAAAAACTTTTTGTCCATTCTTTTGTAAACTTAAAATTCATAAATTTTCCCTATTCCATTCTTTTAATAATCTCCAGCCTGTCTACGCTTTCAAGCTGCCAATCATATGTTTAATCTACATATCTTAACAACTTTGACACAACTCATAATAGCACAGCAACGCTTTATTGTCACGATTTTTCTTTGCTTCCCGTATCTAAGACACATATGGTATCTAATGTTAATGTTTTACTTCTTCTTATATCTTATATTTGTCTGTCCAAAAATATACGGACTTGAAGTAACCTGTTTCTTTATGCCACTATGACTCAAATTTCTTTTTTCTCTCTCAGAAATAAGTGTCCTTTTGCGTTTAATTTCCTCTTTTTTCTTTACTTCCTCAAAATTCTCTCCCTGAATTTCATAAACAAACCTCGAAACATCTGCCTCTTTGTTAAACCGTTCTTTTACATAATATATATGAAGATGTTTTTTTGCTCTTGTAACTGCCACATAAAACATACGCCTCTCCTCTTCCATATCTGCATCAAGTACGGCTTTTGAATGTGGAGTGACTCCTTCATTCGCATCAGGTATAAATACACACTCATACTCAAGTCCTTTTACACCATGCATCGTCATAAGCAACACGGCATCTGACTGTTCCTGACCGTTGTTTAACATCCTGCTTTTTGCTGCCTGTTCTTTTAGTTCATCGCCATATGCCCTTATATATTCAAACCAGTCGTCAAAGTTTTCGTATTCCTTTGCCTCCTCCTGAAGTTCATCAAGAAAATCCATCATCTCTCCCGGACGCACTCCCTTATAATCAGCATAATCTTTTATATAATCATCATAACCTATTCCGCTTCTTATAAAATTTATGGCGGCAAACGGCTTAAGATGAGCTAACATTCCCATATCATACTCAAACTGCTCAAATCTTTCCACCATCCATTCTTTATCCTCATAAAAACTTTTAAGTTCCTCCATATCAACAATACTTTCCGTAAATGCTGCTCTGTGTACATATCTCTTAGGTCTGTTGATAATACGCAGAAAATCTGTCCTTTCCCTGCTACCGCGTGCTATTTTTATATAGGTGATAATATCTTTTGCTATCCAATGGTCATACATATTTGGAATACGTTCCTTCATAACAAACGGGATATTAAACTCCATAAGTTTTGAGCTAAGAGTCCTCGCCTGTGTATTTGTTCTGAAAAGAACCGCCATTTCGTTGTAAGGTATTCCACTATCTTTATATTCAAGAATTTTGGCTCTTATACTTTCACATTCCTCAGACACTCTGTTAAACTCCTTTATCTCAACTTTTTCTCCATATTCATTATTGGCCTGAAGTTTTTTTGAAAGTCTGTTCTCATTTTTTTCTATAAGTCTTGCAGCAGACTCTACTATCGCTCTGCTGCATCTGTAATTTATACCAAGGACATATCTTTTTGCATCAGGATAATCCTTCAAAAACTGTTTCATAATATCAGGTTTAGCTCCCCTGAAACCATAAATCGACTGATCGTCATCGCCAACAATAAAAAGATTATTTTCCGGTGCAGCAAGCATCCTTACTATATCATACTGAACCTTATTTATGTCCTGAAACTCATCTATAAGAATATACGGATACTGTTTCTGCCACATCTGTCTTATATCTTCTCTTGCTTTAAGAAGCTCATAACAATAGACAAGCATATCATCAAAATCAATAAGTCTCCTGCTCTCCAATATACTCTGGTAACCTGCATATATATTTCTAAAAGATTCCCCTTGACAGTTTGGTGAATAATAGTGTTTTAAGTCTAACATCTCACCCTTTACTTTACTTATCTCACCTTCAAGGTCATTCAAAAAATCATTTTCATCCTGAATCTCAATATCCTCTTTACTTACAAGTTCCTTTAGTATCTGCCGTTTCATATCATCATGTATAATATTTTCCGCCGTATAATGATAAGCATATTTTAATATCGTAAAAAATATCGCATGAAATGTCCCAAAATATACTCTCTTTGCATCACCCGAAACCATAGCCTCATATCTTCTCTTCATCTGCACTGCTGCCGCTTTCGTAAAAGTGATAACAAGAATATTTGTATTTTTTACTCCTTTTTCTTCGACAAGGTATTTCACACGTTCCGTAATTACCCTCGTTTTTCCTGAACCAGGCGTTCCTATCACAAGACATGGTCCATTAAAATGCTCTATTGAGCTTTTCTGCTGTTTATTTAAATTCAAAGCTAATACTCCTAACTGATTTTGGCAGGATTTCAAATCATCATTCCTGAAATCCTGCCAAAAATAATTTTTATTATTTTGCTAAAATCCTAAAAATCCATAACCTGTGCAAACATGTCCCTGATATTTCCATATGCTCTGTAATTTGCACATTCATCACCAATTCTTTCCTTATCATTTAAAAGAATAAGCTTGTCTCCCTTATAGTACTTGACCATATAGCGGCACAAAGGTGAATTTATCTCTGCTCCTATAACAAGAAGTATGCTCGCATTCTCAACCGCATTGCTTGCCCTGCTTATCTTTCCATTGTCAAGCATTTCCCCTAGCAATGAAAATCCCGGACGAAGCGGTATTCCACACTTTTCACACACCGGAATACCTTTTGAATGTTTTATGTAACCTGAATCATACAGTCTTTTACATCTCGGACATATATTTTCATCTACTGAACCATGAAGCTGGATAACATTACTGCATCCTGCCTTTTTGTAAAGTGAATAAACCGAACGCGTAACCACGGCACTCAGCTTACTGCACTGCTGCAATTTGTATATTCCATAATGAATGGACGACGGCTGTGGATCATCAATATTTAATATAACCTCTTTATAATACCTGTAAAACAACTCTGCACGCCTTGTATAAAACAGTGAGGACGCTATCTCATCATTTGAATAGCCATACTTCTGCTCAATATCATACGCAATATGTTCAGCAGTAACTCCATTGAGGCCAATATCGTATGTGATATTCATGCCGGCAAGTACAACTATATTTCCCCCACCGCGTATAATATTCTTCATGTTTTCAAGAACCTGATCCATATATACTCCTTTCAAGATGACTCATGCCAATTACTCTCCAAGATATGTACAAATACTTTTTACTGCATTATCAATTCCAAAAAGATCACTTCTGATGACAAGATCATAATTATTCAGATCAGTCCACTTCTCGCCTACATGGTAATTATAATAATTACCTCTGCGTTTGTCATTTTTCATAATAACATCTGCTGCCTTATTTTTCTCAACGCCATACTCACTTACAGCTCTGTCTATTCTGAATGTCATAGCTGCTTTTATAAAAAGATTGCATACATCTTCTCTCTCCTTCAGAACATAATCAGCACATCTTCCGACAATGACACAAGGACCCTCCTCAGCAACTTTTCTTATGACATCCGACTGTGCAAGGAAAATACGGTCATCAAGTGAAAGTCCACTGAAACCAAAATCCTGATTTCCATATACATTTATCCCCATGGCAAGCGAATACAAAAGACTGTTTGTAGCCTTATCCTCTGCCCTCGCAAATGTTTCCTCTGCAAAACCACTCTCCTTTGCAGCCCTTGTAATAATCTCGTTGTCATAAAATGGTATACCATAGTGTTCAGCCAGCTTCTGCCCAATTTCACGTCCACCACTTCCATACTGTCTGCTTATCGTAATAATTTTATTCATAGGTCATACCCCCTGTTCTGAACAGCCATTATAATTTAATTGGCTATTTTTCATAAATTGTTATAATTATATTATACACTTTTTCTGCTATTTGCACAATAAATTTATTTTAATAACAATAATTTCAGCGAATCATCCATGAATTCTCCGGGCTTCTCTTTATCTCCTGTTTATTCTCATACATTGCCTCATCAGCTTTCTTAAATACTTCCTCAAAACAACTATGTTTTTCTTTGTCAAACTCTACAATTCCTACTGCCACTGATGCAATATAATCATGAGGATACATCTCATTTATCTGTTCAAACTGTTCTTCAAGAACATTCCTGCAATTAACAATGTTTTCTAAATCATCTCCCTCGACAACTACCACAAATTCATCACCACCTATCCTAAATACAGGACTTCTCTTAAAAGCCCGGCATATACAACGGCATGAATCTATGATAAGCATGTTCCCCTTTTCATGACCAAAGTTATCATTCACATATTTGAGCCCATTTACATCAAATAATGCAAGTGCAAATTCAACATCATCATCGTATTTTATTTTTTTGTTTATATCTTCCATATACTCTCTGTATGCAGTAACATTCTTTACTCCCGTCAATGCATCTGCATAAGCTTTTTTATTTGCATAATTAAGTGCATCCTGAAGTTCAACTATCTCCTGTTTTTCTTCTGAGATATCCTGCACAGCAAAAATAACATGCAGCAATTTTCCTTTTTCATCTCTGTCAACTTCTATAAATCTTGCACGACACCAGCCTTTTCGCTTTCCCTTATACTCAGTCGATATATATTTATTTTGTTTCATTCTTTCGTCAAGTGTCGAAAGATTAGTAAAATCGAGCATCATACCAAAATATTTGGCTACTGAAAATTTTGTATATATTCTCCTTAGTGCCTCCGAAGCACTTTCTGTATCCCCAACTGCCTCAGCTATTATCGGCAGCCTTTTTATCTCATCAAACTCATCGGTATCCATACTTATGTAATACATAAATACATAAATATTAGCAAGCGAACCAACTGTATTATGCTGTTTTTTCTCATCTTCAAGTGCCATCTGCAGCTCTGCCTGGGAATATTCAAGTTCAATATTTTTTCTTATTACTTCCTGTGCCACCTCATCAATACTAAGATTCATATATGCTGTGAGAACTCCTATACAGACACCCAGAATAAGCATATTACTTTCAGGTATAAAATTCTGTATCGTACCTCCCACAAATACCGGGATTATAAATGCCGCCAATATCCCATATCTTTTTCTGCGCTCAGAATTTTTTGTATAACATGCATCTCTGAGCAATGCCGCACCTGAAAAGAACATGTACATAGCCGGAACGATAAAAAGATATTGAAAACATGAGGTCCTTCTAAATACGCCCTCATCAGACACACTATAAAACACGTCCGTATAACATGAAACTATAACTGCTGCCAAAAATATAAACAATGGAATTGCACAATACAGACAGCTTATTTTATTTGAAATAAGTGCTGATTCCCTGAATATGCCTGAATAAATAAACCACAAAAATATAGTAAGCCCAAACGCTGCAATTGACACTGCCACCCAAAAACGTCTTAATTCCATGCTCATACTAAGCACACCATAGTCTGAAATATGACCGATTGCAGATGATATCACCATACACAAACTGCTGCCGACTATTGAAAAATAAAGCTTCATAAAAATATCTTTTTTACGCCAGCCAGATATCTTTATAATAACCAAAAGCAACATTATTACGCATATTATCTCTGTTTTTGTATATAAAAATGCTTCTTTCATTATCGTATACATTCAATACGCCTCCCCTTTAAACCACAACGTATAATAGAATGTCATATTTGCCAATACCACACTCTTATTTTATGCCATAACAATAATGATATTCGCTATTTTTCATGCATGTCATAGTTTTTATCCTCATCTATCATTTCAAGCATAATCTTTGCAAATTCCGGATCAAACTGTGTTCCTATCCCCTTCTCGATTTCGCCTCTCACGATTTCCTGACTAAGCACATCCCTGTAACTTCTCTTTGAAGTCATGGCATCATAGGCATCTGCAACTCCGATTATCCTCGCAAGTTCAGGAATATCTTTTCCTTTAAGCCCGTCTGGGTATCCCTTACCATCATATCTCTCATGATGCCATCTGGCACCAATAGCAATATTTGGAATTTCTGATATATTTGATAATATCTCACCTCCGATTACTGGATGCGTCTTTATTATCTCATATTCCTCATCAGTTAATTTTCCGGTTTTATTTATAATCTCATCCGATATACCTATCTTTCCTATATCATGCAATATCCCGGCAAAATAGATATTCTGCTGTTTCTCATCATCATATCCATATCTCTTAGCTATCTCCATCGCATACATAGCAACCCTCTGTGAATGTCCTTTTGTATATTTGTCTTTTGCATCAATAGCCCCCGCAAGCGACTGCATGACCTGTATAGAAAGACGCTGGAACTGTCTTTTTTTCTCCTCAGCTTTTCTTGTCTGCTTCTCAACTTCATTCTGAAGATTTTTCTGCAATTTATCAAGCTGTATAACCCTTCGCACTCTCTGAACCATAATCTCCGGTACAAAAGGTTTTGCAATAAAATCCTGTGCTCCCTCTTTAAAGCTTTTTACTTCCATTGCTTTATCATCATCTGCCGTAAGAAAAATTATAGGAATATCAGAAAGTATCTTTTCGTTATTTCTGATTGCCGCCATAACTTCAAATCCATTCATATCCGGCATATGCAGATCAAGCAAAATAAGATCTACAATATTTTTTTCAAGAAAGGCGATAGCCTCCATGCCCGACTGTGCTTTGCTGACATTAAATTCCTGCTGTAAAATCTTTTCTGCCAACATAAGGTTTGTCTTTTTATCATCAACAACAAGTATCTGCCAGTCCTTTTTCTCCTGCTTATACATAACTTACCGCCTTTCTTTGTACCTAATATAATCTTCATCGAATGTATTTATTTATAACAAAATCAGCTAAGGCTTGGAATCTGCACCTGTATGTCACAGTCTGCATCATAGTCAACACCATCTATCTTAAATCCAAATATCTCATAAAATTCTTTCCAGAATTCATCAATATCAGCAACCTCTGCAAGATTGTCCTGTGAAATCTCATTCCACACTTTTTCAACTGCCTGCTGTACTTCCGGCTTCATCTCATAATCGTCCATTCTGATAAGCCTTTTATCATCAACAGGAACTCCTGAAGGATTACACAACCTGTCATGCACAAGCCTGTACATCTGCTCTATACATTCCTCATGAAGATTTTTCTCTTTCATAACTTTAAGAAGAATTGACAGATAAAGCGGTACAATAGGTATTGCTGCACTTGATTGTGTTACAACTGCTTTATTAACTGAAACATACGCACTTACACCTTTTACCTGTGCATCTATCTCATCAGCAGTTTTATATAAATCCTGCTTTGCCCTTCCTATTGAACCATCAAAATATATAGGGTGTGTGAGTACCGGACCTATGTATGAATATGCAACTGTCACTGCATTATCCGCAAGTACATCAGCCTGTTTCATCGCATCTATCCATAAACGCCAGTCCTCTCCTCCCATAACCTTAACTGTAGCATTTACCTCTTCTTCATTTGCTGGTTCAATAGTAACCTCTGATATCTCATTTGTGGCAAGATCTATTGTCTTATTAGTATATTCACTGCCCGTTGTCTTTAAAACAGAACGATATGTAACCCCATCTGGTGCTTTTCTTCTTGGAGCTGCAACACTGTAGATTACCATGTCAACTTTTCCTAAATCTTTCTTTATAAGTTCTATTGTCTCTTTTTTTATATCATCTGAAAATGCATCACCGTTTATTGTTTTTGCATAATGTCCGTCTTTTGTGGCAAATTCTTCAAAAGCAACTGTATTGTACCATCCTGCTGTACCGGTTCTCTTTTCTTTTCCAGGTTTATCAAAAATAACACCTATAGTATCAGCATTACATGAGTATGTAACTGCTATTCTGCTTGCAAGACCATAACCCATAGAAGCACCAATAACAAGTACTTTCTTTGGTCCTTCTGACTTAGGCATCTCATTTATATAATCTATCTGAGCTTTCACAGCCTGCTTACATCCCTCTGGATGAGCTGTAGTACATATAAATCCTCTTACTTTAGGTTCAACTATCATATTCTTTCTTCCTCCATTAAACGAATGACCATATAATCCACTTTCAAAGACAAAATGGTGCCGCTCTCGCGACACCATCTCGTATTTACCGAAGATTGGTTATATACAACTTCGGCGCCCCTGCCAAGGATTTTTTACACTAGCATTTTAAATCCTTATGCCCTATTACTTTACTATATTTAGGATTTTATGTCAATTATCTAAAAATCACTAAAAAAGATATGAATACAAATAAATTCTATCTGTATTCATATCTCTATTTTAACATACAATGTTAATCAAGCATTTACTAACAGTCATTATTATTTTTTAGCTACTTTAACCGTGATAACAGCTTTCTTGCCTGCGCTCTTAACTGTTACCTTTGTAGAAGCACCTGCTTTTGCTGTCTTAGGTACAGTAATCTTAATCTGCTTCTTAGATGATACTGTAACCTTTGCAACCTTCTTGTTTGCTGATGAAGCAGTTGCCTTTACTGATTTTCCTGCCTTATCAAGTGCCTTGTAAGATACATTTACTGATTTTCCTGCTTTAACTGTAACTTTCTTCTTACCAACTGTTACTTTAGCTTTTGATGTGGCAGCAGCTTTCTTTGTTGTAACATTGAAATTAACTACAATCTTATCGCCTGCTTTAAATGTAGCTTTGTTAAGCTTATCCATAGATGTTACTTTCTCGTCCTGCCATTTTACACCTGTGCTGTCGAAAAGACCATTCCAAGGATTTACTACATTGAATCTGTAGTTGTTTGCTTCATTCTGATCTGCAAATCCCCAGCATCCATTGTCATCAACCTTGATTGTCTTATCTCCAATCTGAACTGATTTTACAGTAAACTTAAAGTCATCAGAAAGACTTCCCTGATAAAGGTCTGTGTCAAGTATCATGAGGTAAAGTCCTGTTGAATCATTCTGAGCTGTATACTCAATCTTGTAATCTCCGTCATTTGTTACATGAGTGCTTATGTCTCCCCATGTCTGCTCTCCCCAAGAATCATCACATACTAAACTTAATTTTACATTGAAGTCACCCATTTTTCCTTTTGGAGCTTCTGTTGGTTCTGGAGTAGGCTCCTCTGTAGGTGCTACTGTTGGCTCTACTGTAGGTTCTGGTGCTGCTGTTACAGCAGGTGTCGTTGCAGCAGCCGCTGTTGCTGTTGGTTCAGGTGTTTCTTCTGCTTTGGCAGTAACATCTCCTGTAGCTGCATCATATTTATATGTAGCTCCATCATAAATCTTTACATAATCAATCTGTGCATCTGTAAATGCCTTCCAGCCGTTTGACTGATCTGCCTTTGACTGAACTCTGAAAGAATATTTCTGTGGAAGTTTTAATTCTTTCCATGATTTTGAATCATTATCATATGTTACAAATTCATTGTTGAATTTAATACTTAAAACCCCACCGTCTTTGCTTATGCCATCACTAAGTTTAGCTTCAAGATCACTCTTTTCATCAATATCTGCTGTCTTAGTAATACCATCTTTAAGGATTCCATATCCATATTCATTATATGAATATCCTGAATCTGTTGTATCAATTTTTACATCAAGATTTTTTCCTTTTACAACAACAACAGGGTCTTTCATGTCTGATAAAACAGAATTTGAAAAATTTACTGTTGCTCCCCACTCGTTTCCAAATACAGAATCTGTTTTTCCATCCTTATCACTAAGCATTTCCTTAGTCATATTTGTTTTATAGAGCTCAGAGCCATTTCCTGATGAAGGTGTAATAGGTCCATTGATATAATAATACCCATTGCTGCTATTTGCCGTAACATCTGCTGCTTTACTCTTAGCTGTGCCAATATTTACACCTGTAATGACAAGTGCTGCTGAAAGTGCCAATGAGAAAGCTTTTTTCGTTCCTTTGTTTAATCTCATTAAACTATCCTCCTTCTCCCAGAAAGTGGGAATTCAATTTAATCTTCTACAAATACATTCAACAATTTTGTCTCTGTATTTGCTTTACATCTTTGAATAAAATGTTAACAAATATTGAACAAATATTATACCGGGAAATTAAGAAATAATTTACATTGATTTTTTTTGATTTATAAATTTATAATAAATAAAGAGAGTTTACATATAATTTTTAGATTCTAATATTACAGCATCTCATCTGGTGGGTAGTTAAAATGAGATGCTGTAACTTGTCCCCTAAACCTCTATTCCTCATTTTGCAGCTTTTGAAGCAATGTTACTCATTATTTTGTATGAGTGTTTACGAATTCATCTAAGCCTTCAGGCTGTTTAGCTTCGTAGAAATATAATCTACAATGCTGTGTTGCTATAGGAGACATAACAACTGCAAATGCACAGATAAAATTTGCTGCTTTGCGTATAAATTCCTTCATTATTTTCACCTCCTAGTATAATAATGATGTAGTCAATAAGACTACTTGATCAACAAGTTTCTT
>NZ_JAHLQE010000166.1 GCF_018918235.1 Eubacterium sp. MSJ-13 | reverse complement strand
CCCCCACTTATTGCTCTACGCAATAGAAGTGGGGGACTTCCTTGATAGTGTTAAATTTTTGATGTATCAATTATTCGTTGTACTAGCAGGTTTAACACTATCTGTCAGGCTATATGTCAATTACTAAATTTTGTAGAATTTCAGCCCAATGTATCGAAAATGCCATCATATTATAAAGTATGCGTATAAATAAAGAGCAAGTAATATTATATACAAAAAAATGTTTATATAAAAGAGCGAAACAATAAATTTTTATCAAAAAGAGAAAAACAATCAAATAAATAATATATATTAAATAAATACATTAAGTAGAGAACCAAACCTCATAACGCACTCAAAAAAAGTATAAACAGTATTATCCAATAAAGTAAAAATATGCCACAGACAGCTTGGAATGGGAATCATTATTCTGACAGAAGGGCGTTAGAACTGCGTCGGTATTTAGTGAGCGTTTTTAGCTCACTTATGTATCCGCTACGCAGTTCTCCGAGTGCAAACGTCCCTGACGCAGAATAATGATTCCCATTCCAAGCGTCCGTAACTCATATAAATTCCCAAAAAACTCTTGACGAAACATGCATTTTTGTGATATATTTGATAGGCGATGTAACAGGTCTTTTTTTTATGCCTAAAATTCTTTAGCGATATTAAGAAAAAAGCTCATGGCTTAAAAGTCGTGGAAACAGAACTAATCGTAACACAAATATTATATGGAGGTGAAAACCGTGAGAGTAAAAATTACATTAGCATGTACAGAATGTAAGCAGCGTAACTATGATACTACTAAAGAAAAGAGAAATCATCCTGACAGAATGGAAACAAAGAAGTATTGCAGATTCTGTAGAAAGCACACAATGCACAAAGAGACAAAATAGTCTTATTAAATATGCAAGCTATGCTTGTTACAGTAGGAGGCATTTATGGGAGATTCCGAAAACAAAGAAGCAGTATTGAACGAAGTTAAAGCTGATAAGTCGGAAGCTGAAAAGGACGCGTCTGTTAAGAACGCTGATAAGTCAGCAAAAGATAAATCTGCAAAGAAAAAAAGTGGTTTTTTCCGTTCATTGAAGGCTGAGTTTAAGAAAATCGTATGGCCTGATAAGGAGACGATCACAAAAGAAACTACTGCGGTAGTTGTTGTAACAGTTATTTTAGGCGCAATCATTGCTCTGCTTGATTTTGTTATCAAGACAGGCCTTGATAAGTTGATTCAGATTGGTTAAGGTGATTAGATTATGGCAGATACAGAAGCGCGTTGGTATGTGGCTCATACTTATTCAGGGTATGAGAATAAAGTAAAGGTAGACATAGAGAATACTATCGTAAATCGCAATCTTCAAGATCAGATTTTAGAGGTATATGTACCTATGCAAGAGGTTGAAAGGGAAGGCAAGGACAAGAAAAAACTTGTCCAGCAGAAAATGTTTCCTGCATATGTTTTGATAAAGATGTTTATGAATGATGATACATGGTATGTTGTCAGAAATACTCGCGGTGTTACAGGATTCGTAGGACCAGGATCAAAGCCGGTTCCACTTACTGATGAGGAAGTGGCAAGCATGGGACTTATGAGCTCAGTAGCTGAAGCTCCATTTAGCATAGGCGATTCTGTAATCGTTACATCAGGTGTCTGGGAAGATACAGTAGGTATCGTCCGTCAGATAGATCTCAAGAACAAAACAGTTACGATAAATATTGACATGTTTGGTCGTGAGACACCAACTGAATTAAGCTTTAGCGATGTAAAAGTGTGCGACTAATCAAATCGCAGCAGTTATAGATTATTACCAGGTATTTATTATTTAGGAGGTAAATTAAAAATGGCTAAGAAAGTCGAAGGATATATAAAATTACAGATTCCTGCAGCAAAGGCAACACCAGCACCACCTGTTGGTCCTGCTCTTGGTCAGCACGGAGTTAATATCGTACAGTTCACAAAGGAGTTCAACGCTAAGACGGCTGGACAGGAAGGTATGATCATTCCTGTTGTTATCACTGTATATCAGGATAAGAGCTTCAGCTTTATTACAAAGACTCCACCAGCAGCAGTTCTTATAAAGAAAGCATGTAATATTCAGTCAGGTTCAGGTGTTCCTAACAGAACTAAAGTTGCAACAATAACAAAGGCTCAGGTTCAGGAAATTGCTGAGACAAAGATGCCTGACTTAAATGCTGCAAGCCTTGAAGCTGCTATGAGTATGATAGCTGGTACAGCACGCAGCATGGGTGTCACAGTAGAAGAATAGAATTATACACCAGAGATGGTGTATGATATGTATAATATTAAAAAGAATATCGCATAGAAAGATTTGTTATAGATTGAACGTTGTGGGAGGCGACATACATAAAATTCCGGTATGTCTTAGAACCCGCCGTTACTACCACCAGGAGGTTTTATTATTATGAAAAGAGGAAAGAAATATGTAGAGGCTGCTAAGTTGTACGATAAGACTCAGCAGTATGATGTTGCAGAAGCAGTAGGTATTGTAAAGAAAACTTCTACAGCAAAGTTTGATGAGACAGTTGAAGCTCATATCAGACTTGGTGTAGACGGACGTCATGCAGATCAGCAGATTCGTGGTGCTGTTGTATTACCTCACGGAACAGGTAAGAAAGTCAGAGTACTTGTATTCGCTAAAGGTGATAAGGTAGACGAAGCATTAGCAGCAGGTGCTGATTATGCAGGTGGCGAGGAACTCGTACCAAAGATTCAGAACGATGGATGGTTTGAGTTTGATGTAGTTGTAGCTACTCCTGACATGATGGGTGTTGTTGGTCGTCTTGGTCGTGTACTTGGACCAAAGGGATTAATGCCAAACCCTAAGGCTGGAACAGTTACAATGGATGTAACAAAAGCCGTAAACGATATCAAAGCAGGTAAGATCGAGTACAGACTTGACAAAGCTAATATCGTTCATGTTCCTGTAGGAAAAGTATCTTTCACAGATGAGCAGCTTACAGACAATGTAAACACATTGATCGCAGCTATCACAAAGGCTAAGCCATCTTCAGCAAAAGGACAGTACTACAGAAGCTTTACACTTGCTTCTACAATGGGACCTGGAGTTAAACTTAATGTAGCTAAACTTGTTTAATACTATTAAACAAATAGCAGAGCGGATTGCGAATATCCGCTTGGCTATAAATGGATGCATATATCGGTTTAGATGACAGAAAAGCATATTTGATATAAAAAAGTACCATCGGGACAGACGGGTAATTGGTCGTCCTGATGGTACTTTTTTATTTAAAAGATCATAAAGTAGTTTAAATAATCTACAAAGTTACATCAATACGGTTTGCAGCACGATAAATTTTATTTGCGTAGAAATTTATCTTTTTAGTAAAATCACTGTCCTCCGAAAACAATTTGCCGATTTTTGCAGGTTTTGTTTCCATAAGTGTGTCCTCATCAAGTTTGAGTTTACCTGAAGCTGATACGGTAATCCCCATATCAGAAAGGGCATCTTCCTGCTCCTTCGTAAGACTTTTAACAAACTTTTCAGGATGTGATATGTCATATTCATTAGACGAGCCAGCACTATCCATAAGATTGTTATAAGCGTTTACAAAAGATTTAACAGTATAAAAAATATCTGTACCATTATCACTTGAAAATTCCATCTTACGCAGAGCCTTAGATATCTTAGTCATCGCACTGGAATCCACCTTTGCAAGTTTATCTGTCTTGTATGAAGCACGCTGTTCGCTTTTTGAAGCGTTTCTATCAATTGAATAGAAATCGCGGAAATACATATCATATGATTTTGTGATAGAATAATCTATAGCCATTAAAATTCCTCCTTATATATAACATTCTTAAAAATAGGTGCAAAGATATAAAATCATATCACCATATTACCAATAAAAAATAATATAACACTAACCAAAATCAAGATTAACACAGAACCACAAACATTCATAAATATAGTTAATTATAGTTCTAACTAATATATCGGATAATCTCATACCAAAATTTAACACTATCAAGGAAGTCCACCACTTCTATTTCGTAGAACAATAAATGGTGGTTGGGGACTTGTTTGTATCAGGAGTGGTACAAGCCCCTTCTGATATGCTGCGATAGCAGCTAGTACAACGAAAATTAAATCTTTGATACATTGAGCAAGTAGCAGAGTAGATTGCGATATCTACTTGATTGCAAAATATCGCTACCCAGCATGGATTGAGGTGGTATATCCAGCGAGTGGCGTTAGAACATCGTCAGTACTTATTGAGCGTATTGTGCTCAATTATGTACTGCTACGAATGTTCTCCGAGGCGGGAGCCGTCCACGAGTCGGATATACCACCTCAATCCATGCGTCCGTCATTCACTAACCAAAACCGCCTTAACCAAAGCACTTGTCTAAATCCCCCTAAAGTGGTATCGTTTATATAAAATGGTTTACTCTGTTTTTACACGAGATAAAACCTATTTTAAGTGCGGTGGGAGTGCAATAATATAATCAGAAAGAGGGAATACTTAAAATGTAATCCTGAAAAAGAACGGAGAATTTGAAATGATATTCAGAGATATTGAACTTGGTGACAGAGAATGGCTTGATAAGAAATTTAAGGAAGATAATAAAAAAGCATGTGAATTTTGTTTTGCCAACAATTATTTGTGGAGAAAATATTTTCCAACTCAGATAGCACAGGAGGGAGATTGTGTTCTTTTGAGATATTATTCAGAAAATGATCCAATGTATGTTTTTCCTATAGGTAACGGAGATAAGAAGAAAGCTTTAGAGCAGTTGTTTTTATATGGGCAGGCTATGGGAGAGCAGATACATCTTTATGGTTTACTTGATTATGAAGTTGAGCAGTTAAGAGAATGGTATCCTAAGCATTTCAGGTATGAAGCTGATAGAGATATGTTTGATTATATTTATGAGACAGAAAATCTGACAAATCTTTCTGGTAAGAAATTTCATGGAAAGAGAAATCACATAGCAAGGTTTATGGATGATGATGATTGGGAATATGAGACACTTAACAGTGACAATGTGCAGGAGTGCATTGACATGAACAACAACTGGATACAGAAAAAGTATGATGATGATGCATGGAGTCAGGAGGTGCAGGATGAGTATGATGTTGTAAAATGTGCACTGATAGATTATAAGAGACTTGGACTTGTGGGAGGAGTTTTAAGAAAATATGGAGAAGTAGTAGCATTTGAACTTGGAGAACCGCTTTGTGACGATACATTTGTAGTACATTTTGAAAAAGCGTATGCAGATGTGCAGGGGGCATATCCGATGATAAATAAACAATTTGTCCTGCATGAGTGCCAGGGATACAAATATGTAAACAGAGAAGAAGATGACGGAGAAGAAGGTCTCAGAAAGGCAAAGCTTTCATATCATCCCGACATACTGCTGGAAAAATACAATGCATATAAAATCGGATAATGATGCCGCTATGGGTATATTGCTGAAAAAATGTATATTTTTGATAATAGAATGTATTGCAAAAAAGAAGGAAAAATGTGATATTTTACAAAAACTTGTCATATTTTACAAATGAGTAAAATGGGGGTAGTAATTTTAAAAAAAGTATGTATAATAATAATTGTCAGTCAGGTAAGTATGTCTGACGCAGATAAATAAGCTAATAACATAGTTGCAACAGAGCAACGAAGAGATATACCCCTCAACCCCACCCCATTGGACAACGCCCAATGGGGACTCTTTATATTAGAAACATAAATTAAAAATATTAAGGTTAAAAATAAAAACCTGTACCATTCAAATTATACAAAATCAATGGTACAGGTTTTTATTTTTATATTATATATTTTAACTTTGAAATTTATTTAAAGCACTATTTAAGTCTTTTTAAAACCTCAAGTGTAAACTTCCATGTTCTTTGTACACTTTCTATGGAAAGTCTTTCTTTTGCCGTATGAATATCATAGATTGCAGGTCCGAATGATACGCAGTCAAGTCCCGGAAGTTTTTCGGAGAAAAGACCACATTCTACTCCGGCGTGAAGTGCATTAACTACAGGTTTGTAGCCGTACTGTTCTTCAAATACTTCTGACATTACATCTCTGAGGTGTGATTCCTTTTTAAATTCCCATGCAGGATATTCACCAACATTTGTGATATATCCGCCAAGAGCATCCATAAGGCATGATATCATGTCCATAAGCATGAATTTTTCGCTGCTTACACTGCTTCGTATAGAAAAGCTCGCCTGCATCTCAGTTTCTGTTGTTTTTAAGATTCCCATGTTGAGTGAAGTCTGTACAAGTCCGTCTATATCATGGCTCATACGGTGTACACCGCCCGGAAGATTTACAAGTGATGTGATAAAGTTCTTAGTTGACTTTTCTGTCATGGCATCAGCAGAAGCGTTTTCGGTAAATGATACTTCTGTTAAAAGTGAAGGGTCTGTGTATGAGTATTCATGTTTATAGGTGTCGTTCATTTCTGCGATATCAGAAGCAAGCTCGTCCTTTACATTTGAGTCATTTAACATGAGAACGGCAGTTGTCTTGTTTGGAATGGCATTATCTTTAAGACCGCCATTGACACTTACAAGTCTGAAATCATATTTTTTAGAAAGAGCATATAATGTTCTTCCCATAAGTCTGTTTGAGTTTGCTCTGTCCTTGTTTATCTCTGTACCTGAGTGGCCGCCTGTAAGTCCTGAGATTGTGAGCTCTGCCATAAGACCGTCTGCTTTTTCAAATGTGATAGGAAGGTGTGCAGTAGTTGAAACACCGCCGGCACAGCTTACAAGAAGTGATCCCTCATCCTCAGAGTCAAGATTTAACATTATTCTTGATTTAAGAGGAGAACAGTCAAGACTTGCAGCACCAAGCATACCGATTTCTTCGTCTACTGTAAATACAGCCTCGATAGGTGGATGAGGAATATCTGTAGAATCAAGGATAGCAAGTGCAAAAGCAATAGCGATACCGTCATCACCGCCGAGAGTAGTGCGGTCTGCATGGATATCGTCACCATCAACAATAAGTGTAAGGCCGTCTTTTTCAAAGTCGATATCACAGTCATGCTCTTTTTCACAAACCATGTCAAGATGTCCCTGAATGATAACGGAAGGAGAGTTTTCATAACCTGTTGTTCCGTCTTTCCAGATAATGATATTGTTGGAATCATCCTGTGAATACTTTAAATTGTGTTCTTTTGCGAAAGAAACACAAAAATCACTTATCTGTTTAGTGTTTCTTGAACCGTGTGGTATGGAGCATATCTGTTCAAAATAATTAAATACTGATTTTGGTTCTAAATTAGATAAAATATTGTTACTCAAAATGTTACCTCCAAAAAATAAAGATTGATACACTACAAATATACCACAAAAAAAATGTAAAACAAGTAGATTTATGCGATATTATTTGATAGACCTTTTGGAAAAAATAGTATATAATAACTCAAAAACCAAAACGGAGGTTTGGAATTTGAAAATATTGGTTGTTTTTACAGGTGGAACGATTGGAAGTACTATCTCAGGGGGATATGCAGTTCCCGACACTGATAAAAGATGTAAGCTTATCAGTATGTATCGGGAAAATGCAGAGAACTATGGAGATTGCGGTACAGAAGAAAAAACAGAGTTTGAAATGGAGACACCTTATCAGGAGCTTAGTGAGAATAATACCTGTGTGCAGATATCTGAACTTGCTTCTTATTTAAATGAGAAGATAAAGCTGTGCGGAGAAGATAACGGCTTGTATGACGGGATTATTATCACACATGGCACAGACACCCTTCAATATACTGCGGCGGCACTTGGTTATATGTTCAGTGATGCCAGTATACCTATTGTACTTGTGTCATCGAATTATGTCCTTGATGATGTGAGAGCTAATGGCCTTATAAACTTTGCGTATGCGGTAAAGTTTATCCGGGGAAAGTATGGAGCGGGGGTATTTGTTTCTTATTATAATACAGGTGGCCATGCTGTTATTCACAGAGGTACAAGGCTTATGGAACACATTGCATACTCTGATGATGTGTACAGTGTCAAAGATTCGGAATACGGACATTTCAATGACGGCTTGTTTGTGAAAAGGATAGAAGAAACTAGGGCATCAGACGAGTTTTTTAAGAGTACACAAAAATGTTCCGAAATAAGAAGGAACTTTTTTAAGAAGAACGATGTTGGAAATGCATTTGCAGATATATGTGTTATAAAGCCGTTTCCGGGGATGAGATACGGATATGTGCCTGACGGGATAAAAGCGGTGCTTCATATGACATATCATTCAGGAACGATATGCAGTAAAAGCCCGGATATAACAGAGTTTGCAAAAGATGCCGAAAAAAGAAGTATACCGATATATATTATTGGAGCAGGTGACAGTGTGGATTATGACAGCGTGAGAGTGTACAGAGAGATTGGCTTTGAAACGCTTCCTGTTGCAGCATTACCGGCTATGCTCATAAAATTATGGCTTAGCTGTATAATGTTTAGTGACAGGCATGAGATTTCACGATTTATGCTCGATGATATAGCGGGTGATATAAATTTAAATATATAATAAAAAGTGAGGATTAAGATGAATAGTAAAAAGATGATTGCAATATTGGGCGT
Source organism: Eubacterium sp. MSJ-13 (assembly GCF_018918235.1). Taxonomy (GTDB): domain Bacteria; phylum Bacillota; class Clostridia; order Lachnospirales; family Lachnospiraceae; genus Butyribacter. The sequence goes on along the minus strand of NZ_JAHLQE010000166.1, from coordinate 2,470 downwards.
ATTTTTAGCGGGTGTTGTTTTTTCAGGCATAGCTTATAAAAATACAAAACTGCCGCAGAAGGTTACGGCTTATTATGAAAATTCTGGAAGCAGACAGATTTTTGCAGCAACAGGAGGGGCCATAACTGAACCTACTGTAAAACCTGCAACAGGAGGAGTTATAATAGCACCTACGATTCTGCCTGACCATATAGTAGCGCCTACGATACAGCCGTCACAGGTACCAGACGATGTGAAAGAAGGGTTTGTTACAACAGACAAAGGGCTGTACTATTATAAAGATGGAACTGCCTTAAAGGAAAAGTGGCTTACAGTAAATGAAAAAACATATTATTTCAGAAAAAACGGTACAGCAGCAACAGGTATTTATAAGATAAACGGAGTGTTATATCTGTTTAACAAAAATGCATCTCTTGCAAAAAATAGATGGCTTACGCTAGATGGCAAAAAGTATTATGCTGGAGAAAACGGACAGGCTGCTATAGGATATAAAACGATAAATGAAAAGGGATATTATTTTGAGAGCAGTGGTGCGATGCATACAGGTTTTATTGATATAAATGGCAAAAAATATTATTTTGGCAAAAATGGTGTTAAGATAAGCGGAAAAAAGAAGATTGGCAGATATATGTGCTATTTCAGAAAAACTGGTGCATTGTACAGAAAGATAGACACAAAAAAGAAGCTGGTAGCACTTACATATGATGATGGTCCTTCAAACCATACGAATACTATCTTAAAGGTATTAGATAAATATGATTCAGCAGCCACATTCTTTGAGGTAGGAAACAGGATTGCATCTTATAAGTCAGTTGTCAAAAAAATTAACAGTATGGGATGTGAGATAGGTAATCATACATATGAGCATAAGATTCTTTCAGGCTGCAGCAAGGCACAGATAAAGAAACAGATAGACCAGACAAACAGTGCATTAAAAAAGGTTATAGGAAAAAAGACGATAATAACAAGACCACCCGGAGGAAGTCATAATAAAACAATTGACAGTATAATAAATACGCCTGTTATATTGTGGTCGGTAGATACATTGGACTGGAAGAACAGAAATACGGCATCGGTTACAAACGCTGTATTGAAAAATGTTAAAGATGGTGATATTGTTCTTATGCATGATCTGTATGAAACTACGGCTGAGGCATCTAAAAAGATAATACCGGCTCTTGTAAAAAGAGGATATCAGCTTGTTACGGTGAGTGAACTTTCTGATTGCAGAAAAGCTATGAAAAACGGAGGAACTTACAGTTCATTTCCGTCAAAATAATAATGAAAGGCGTGATATACAATGGGTAAGGAAGTTAAGACAAATGCAGTCCGAATTCTTGACAGAAATAAGGTTGATTATGAATTAAAAAAGTATGAGTGTGATGACTTTAAGGACGGAGTGTCGATAGCAGATATGCTTGGTCAGAGCTATGATATGAGTTTCAAGACACTTGTAACAGTTGGAAAAAGCGGGAAATATTATGTATTTGCAATTCCCGTTGACAAAGAGATGGACATGAAGAAAGCTGCAAAAGAAGTTGGCGAAAAAAATATTGAAATGCTTCATGTGAAAGACATAAATGCCGTTACCGGTTATATCAGGGGAGGTTGTACGCCTATCGGGATGAAGAAAAATTATCCTACTGTAGTAAATGAGAGTGCAAAGGAACATGATAAGATAATCGTAAGCGGTGGAAGGCTTGGACTTCAGATAATACTTAAACCAGATGATCTTATAAAAGTGACAAATGGAAAATATGCAGATGTTATAATGCATTGATAATGGAGGTGTAATATGAGTGAGAGAGAACATGTAAGAGGAATGAAGAAACAGACGGAAAATAAATATTTAAATATGTATGAGTTAAATGCTGTGGATAAAAACGGCAGGGAACACCCATACTATTTTGCAACGAGAAGAAAAGACGGCGACCTTATGTGCCAGACAGGTGAGCTTAAGGCAGATGGAACTGTTATATATGCGGTTCTTAAAGATGACCCTGAAAAGATAGTTATGGTAAGACAGTACCGTTATCCTATAAATAAATATATTTATGAACTTCCGGCAGGTCTTATTGATGAGGGAGAGACTTCTGAACAGACGGCAGTAAGAGAGATGAGAGAGGAGACAGGACTTATATTTGAACCGTTTACGGATTATGATGACAGTCTTAAGAGACCGTTTACGCAGAATCAGGGAATGTCAGATGAATGTGATACTGCTGTTTTTGGATATGCGAGTGGAACTCCTTCAAATGCGGGAAATGAAGCATCGGAGGATATTGAGGTTGTTATAGCAGACAAAGCTATGGTAAAGAAGATTCTTAAAGAAGAAATTGTTACTATAAGAGGAGCATATCTTCTTATAAATTTTCTTCACAGCGATAAAAATGATCCATTTGCGTTTTTGAGGATTTAACACTATCAAGGAAGTCCCCCACTTCTATTGCGTAGAGCAATAAGTGGGGGT
>NZ_JAHLQE010000036.1 GCF_018918235.1 Eubacterium sp. MSJ-13 | reverse complement strand
GTGAAGATGTGGTATGATGGGTTTACTTTTGGTGATAAGAAAGATATTTATAATCCTTGGTCGATAATTAATTTTTTGAAGACTAAGCAATTTAAGACATATTGGGCTGATTCAAGTTCAAATGGACTTATCAATAAATTGATAAAAACAGGTTCACCAGGTATTAAAGTGTCAATGGAAATACTTGTAAAAGGAGGTATTATAGAGAAAAATATAGATGAACAGATAGTGTTTTCAGCACTTGATTATGATGAAACAGCTATATGGAGCCTGCTGCTAGCTAGTGGATATTTGAAAGTTGTATCAACGGATGTGAATATAGATAATGATTTGGAAGAAACCTATAATCTTGCAATAACAAATGGTGAAATAAGACGTATGTTTGCAAATATGATACAAAAATGGTTCTCTAATGTCGCCATGGAAAAAAATGATTTTGTAAAGGCGCTGATAGGTGGGAATATAAAAGAGATGAATTACTATATGAACAAAGTAGCTTTAGCAACATTTAGTTATTTTGACACAGGAAAAAAGCCATCTGAAATATTAGAACCAGAACGCTTTTACCATGGTTTTGTTTTAGGACTTATAGTAGAATTAAGGGGCAGATATGAAGTGAAATCAAATCGTGAAAGCGGTTTTGGAAGATATGATGTTATGATAATCCCGCATGACAAAAGTAGTCAAGCAATAGTCTTGGAATTTAAGGTACATGACCCTGATGAAGAAAAAACGCTTGAAGAAACTGTATCGTCAGCCCTAAGACAGATAAATGAGAAAGAATATGATATCGAATTATTAAACGCAGGTATAAAAAAAGAAAGTATCAGGCATTACGGATTTGCATTTGAAGGTAAGAAAGTGCTGATAGGTACTGAAGATTAGGTAATGGAGTACAAAGGGGACAAATGACTAACAACTTAGATTTCTAAGTGATTATAAAATATTATAAGAAAAGAGGCGTTTAAATGAATAACAAACAAAGAAAATTAACAGCACTGTTTGTTGCGGCAGCTATGGCATTGAGCAGCACTGCATACGCGGCAGGTAACAATACAAAAAAAGTATCAGCAGCAGAAACGGATATTAATATAACAGATGGTGCAAAAACTTCAACGGGGCCTGCGATTGATGAGCCTGTTGTTCCGACAAAAACAAGTATAAGATTTACCAGATTGAGCAGCAGAAAAGTGAAGTTAAACTGGAACAAATCTGACGGTGCTGATGGATATATAGTGTATAAGAAGATAAATAATAATGAATATAAGGCTATTGTTAACACACAAAAACTTAAATATGTTGATAACAATGTCAAAGCAGGAAAAAAGTATAAATATTATGTGGAAGCAGTCAGCACAAAAGATGAGAATACATATTCGACCGCTTCAAATGAAAAGAGTTTTAAAATTGCGGATTTTGTAAATACGAGACATCAGAAATACAGTTACAGTGAACTGAGTCAGGACATAAAAGCTCTTGAAAACTCATATTCAGATTATGTAAAAGTAAAAGTTTTAGGCAAGTCAAATGATAACAGAAAGTTGTATGATGTTGTTATAGGAAATCCGGATGCAAAAAAGACTATGGTTGTTATAAATAACATTCACGCAAGAGAGTATATGACAGCGCAGCTTAGTATGGCACAGATAGAACAGTACCTTAAAAGCTATAATGGAAGTGTAAAGGGAGTAAAAGTAAAAAGTGTTTTGAATAAGATCGCGATACATTATATACCTATGGCAAATCCTGACGGTGCGACTATTTCACAGTTTGGAATTTCAAAGATAAGAGATAAAAAACTCCGCAGGGCATTGTATAAAATGCCGGGAGCATCCCACACATCTACATGGAAAGCAAATGCCAGAGGAGTTGACCTTAACAGAAATTCAAATTCACATTTCAGAGCCAACTATGGCGGTAAAAGAGGAAGTGAGGGATTCTCAGGTCCATCTGCTGCAAGTGAGCCGGAAACAAAGGCAATTGCTAAGTTGTTAGGACAATTAAAGAAAAATAAGACACTTAAAGGTGTTGTAAATTATCATGCTATGGGTTCTATAGTGTTTGGCAGCGGTGGAAAAGGAAAGGTTAAGAGCGGTACACTTAAGATGTACGGACTTGCCAGAAGTATAACAGGATATACAAGTGGTGCAAGTTATGGCTCAGGCGGACCGAGTGTGGGAAGTATGAGGGATTATATAATGGAAAAGGTACAATCGCCATGTATAACATTGGAGATAGGTGTGGGCGGCTGCCCTCTTCCTACATCACAATTTGCATCGATATGGAGAAAGAATCAGGTTCTTGTGCTTAGAGAGGCAAAATTATTATCATAATAGTTATAGTAAAAGTTTACAACAGACACATAACAGGAAAGGAACAGAAAAATGACACTATTAACATATCAGGTTTTTAAGACAGTTGCAGACCATGGAAGTTTTAGAAAGGCGGCTGATATACTAGGGCTTACGCCGTCGGCGATAAGTCATGCCATTTCATCTATGGAAAATGAACTTGGTTTTAGTGTCCTGAACAGGAGTAAGGCAGGTGTGACACTTACCAATTACGGGGAGAATCTGCTGCCGTATGTAAATGCCGTTCTGAACAGTGATGAAAGTTTATGGCAGGCTATCGCAGAGTTTAATGGTCTTAAAAAGGGAAAAGTAAAAGTAGGTTGTTTTTCAAGTATCTGCACAAGCTGGCTTCCTGATATCATGAATTCTTTTGGAAAAGAATATCCCGACATAACTCTGGAAGTATTTCAGGGGACATATGATGATGTAACATACTGGCTTAAAAATGGTGTTGTAGATATAGGATTTTTGTCTGTTTCAAGTGCGGGGGATATACCTATAGAACCTCTTTATAAAGATCCGCTTGTCTGTGTTGTGCCAAAGGGACTTTTTGATAAAAAAACAGGTGAGACAATGCATATTTCTGAGCTTAGAAATCATCAGTTTGTAACACAGAGAGAGTCAACAGATGCCGATATTCAGAACTTTCTAAAAGAAAATTCACTCAATGTGCAGTCTAATTATCATGTTGTGGATGACCTGTCTACTGTTGCACTTGTGTCAAACGGTTTCGGAATCTGTCTTATGCCTGAACTTGTTATGAGAGATATTCCATATGAGGTGGACTATTATCAGATAGAGCCTGATGCTTACCGTATCATAGGCATTGCCACAATGAACCCTGATTTTATGGCTCCGGCAGTGAGAACGATGTACAATCATATTTTAAAAAAGTATAAAAATATATAGTGTAAAAATTTTCATAATAAATATTTGTGCTTTGGACAAGATTGTTATGAGCAAGTGACAGAGCGGATTACGAATATACGCTTGACTACTGCAAAGAACACATTTAAAAGGCATTAAAATTTCGTATAGTTATATTTGTATTTATATAGGATATAATGAAACAGCTATCATTGAAAAAAGAAGAGGGAGATAAAATGAACAGATTACAGAATGAATTAAAAAGAATAGACCACAGGGGATATCCTGCTTATAAAGATTTAAAGGGAAGTTATGATTTTGTTAAATATACATTAAATATAGAACATGTACAGGGCGATCCTTTTGCATCACCTTCTTCTTTGAGTGTCAGTATAAATGGGAAAACAGCAGGCTTTCCCAAAAATTATTATGATGAATATCACAGAAGGATTGCTTTAGAGGACTTTATTTTAAGAAGATTCAGTATGGCGGTTTCAAAAATAAGTTTTAAGGCGAAGGGTTCAGGAAAAAGCGGGATGGTCTCAGCGAGCCAGCCGGGACAGGAGATTATGGAGAGAAGTGCGTGTCATGTAGATGAAAATACAGGTGAGGTACTGTTTAGATTTGTAGTTGGATTTCCGGCAAGAGGGCGTTCGATAGATGCAGGGGAGCTTGAGAAAATATTATTCAGACTGCTGCCAGATGCAGTTGAAAAATCAGGCATTTTCAAACTTTTTAAAGAGCAGGAAAAAAGTAAACTGAGAGAGCAGATAGAACTTGCAGATGACCAGAAGGAATTGAGGAGAGTAATACAGGAAAAAGGATTTACAGCATTTATTGCTGACGGTTCAGTACTTCCTAGAGAGAGTGGTGTTTCGCAAAAGCCGATGAAAAATGCTGTTTTATTTAAGTCTCCTGAGTCTATGCAGGTGTCATTTGACCTTCCACATAAGGGTAAAATAACGGGCATGGGCATAAAAAAAGGCGTTACACTTATAGTGGGTGGTGGCTATCATGGTAAATCAACACTACTTCAGACGCTGGAGAAAGCTGTGTATCCGCATATTGCGGGAGATGGAAGGGAATATATCGTAACTGATGCAACGGGCGTAAAGCTGCGTGCGGAGGATGGCAGGAGTGTTGCAGATGAGGATATAAGTTTATTTATAAGAAATCTTCCTAATGGAAAAGATACAACAAGATTTTCAACACTTGATGCGAGCGGTTCAACATCTCAAGCGGCAAATACGGTTGAGGCACTGGAGGCTGGAAGCAGGCTGTTTCTTATAGATGAGGATACAAGTGCTACGAACTTTATGATAAGGGATGAACTTATGGAGCGTGTTATATCCGCCGATGAGGAACCGATAGTTCCATTTATAAAAAGAGTTGAGCAGCTTTATGAACAGAAAGGTGTATCAACGATTCTTGTGGCAGGAAGCTGTGGTGCATTTTTCCATGTTGCAGATACTGTTATACAGATGGACAGATATATCCCTAAAGAGATAACAAAGGCGGCAAAGCAGGTGGCAGCAGAGTATCCTCTCAAAATGAAAGATGATGATACAAAAATAGAACTTGATGAGGGAAGAAAAGTCAGACTTCCTAAAGCGGATGACAGAACAAAGATTAAAGTGATGGGAACAGACGGATTTTTATACAACAAGACAAATGTTGACTTAAGATACCTTGAACAGATAACAGATGCAGAGCAGATGCTTGCAATATCAAAGGCACTTGAATATCTTATACGAAAGTATGGTGGAAAAGAAACGATGATAAGAACATTGATTGATGATGTAGAGGGGCTTATAGATACAAAGGGTGTCTCTGCACTTACAAGCAGGGGAAGTGTTCCTAATATGAGTAAGCCACGCAGATTTGAGATAGCAGGATGCATAAACAGATTTGTAAAGTAAAATGTGCAGCATAAATTTTATATGAGCAAGTAGCAAAGCGGATTGCGAATAGCCTTGGCTTATAAGGCAGAAATCGTTATAAAATACCGCCCTCAAAATATCATGTTATAATTTTTTGAGGGCGGTGTTTTTGGCTCTTAACCTGTTTATTACATCTTAAAATATCTTTTCAAGTTTTTCGATATCAAGCTCTTTTTCAGGAGCAAATTCATCTGAAGTAAGATAAGTTACGAGGCTTTTTACAAACTGTTTAACTTCAGGTCTGTCTGATATTTCGCCAAGTTTTGAAGTACATACCATAAGTTTACCGTCTGACACCTTTCCTTCAAAAAGTATGCCGAGTTTATGGTTTCTCTCAAAGTTATCAACCATCTGTATGATAGGTCTGTAATCTTTATCTGTCACATCATCAAGTATGGCACATCTGCTGTGTGAAACAATCTGATACCACTGAGGTGTTGCATATTTGTGTGATGGGAAGTCTTTTAAGACCGGATGCTTAGTGTCGATGAGAAGTCCCATTGTTCCTACGGCGACAGGTTTTTTCATCCATTCACAGATATCCCTGAACATAGGGTAGCACCAGAAATCAGTGCAGTAAAATCCCTCAAGGCTTTCCTTTACTTCATTAGGCATAAATAAAACTTTTTTGCCCTGTTTAAGAAGTGAGCCTGCGGTTGCATATTCATTTGTTATAAATACCTGATTATCGCCCTCTCCAAGACTTGCAATATTTTCAAGTGGGATGACATCATCATTTGAAGGATAGCAGTAAAGCTCGTATTTATTCTTATAAGTTGTACCATTTATCGTGAGGATAAGATCGTATACGACCGTTTTATCACTTTGAGGGAAATCAAATGAGATGCTTCCGAGTTCAGCGAGCTCTGTTGTTCCGTCAGGTATGTCTACATCACCGGAGTCTACAACTGTAGTTTCGCCATTTACTGCAAAACCTGTGGCATCCGATGTATCTACATCCCTTGCGATAAGTTCCCAGTTAAGTTTTTTATCAACAAGTTTTTTGGGATTATAGTATCTTATAGCCATATCAGCAGTGAATTTTTCTCCTGATGTGTACACATATTTTTTAAACTGGGCAAGGAGGATGGCATCTGAGCAAAATCCTGCCCATTCCTCAGGAGTTACATGTCCCTTGCTGTCCATAAAGGCATCAAGTATTCCTACAAGGGCTGTTCCCTGTCCAGGGAAGTCCTGAAGGTCAAGTATCTGATATCCTGCTACAAGACGGCTTCTTGCGGCAGCTTCAAGTTCTTCTTTATAGCACTGGACTGAAAGCATACCACTTGCATAGAAGAAATCGTCTGCCTGATCAAGCATGCCTTTTTCATTGAGATGGTCACGAAATACTTCAAAATTGCGGGCTTTGAGCACACCTGTATACTTGTCGATCTCTCTGAAATTAGGATATACGGCATACTGACCAATTTCATGTGTCACGACAGGAATGTGAGGGATAAGAGGACCATCGGCACTTGTAGCTTTAACCTTTTTTACACCCGTTCCGTACTGGATTTCTATCTCCTCACCCTCATTTGCAGCATTACTATCACCTGTATCACTTGGTGATATATCCTCATCATAATTATGCATTGTTGATGGTTCGTCCCATTGCACATGACCGAGTGGGGCGTCACACATACCGTAAGAACCTCTTATGAGTCTGTTCTTACTGAAACGCACACCTACAAAGAAATCATCTTCCGGTAAGAGTACAGGTGTATGCTGGAAGTTGTTTGAACCCTGTGTATAGAGGTGGCGGTCATCAATATTGCGGTAGTCGGTGATTATCTCTGCCATACGCTCTTTGCTTCCCCAAAGCTCATTTCCAAGAGACATCATACAGTATGAAGCATGGTTTCCAAAAGTATCTAACATACGGAAGCCTTCCTCGATAAGATAGTTCTGTTCTGTCTCATTGTGATTCTCATCCCCAGGTGCAGTAAGAGTACCCCAGAATGGAAGCTGTGGCTCCATATATATACCGAGCAGGTCTGCCGCTGTAAAAGCCGCTTCAGGAGGGCAGCAGGTATGATATCTGTAATGGTTCATGCCGTATGATTTTGAAATCTTCATAACCCTTAGCCATTCATCAATAGTGGTAGGAACAGCACCGGTCATAGGGAATACAAGACCGTCATGTTTTCCACGGAGGAATGTTGGTTCACCGTTGATAAGGAATTTAGTCTCAGTAGTAGAAAATTTTCTAAGACCAAATGTGGTAACTGATTTTTCTGATGAACCGCTTATACCGACCTCAAGACGATATATAACAGGAGTGTATTCACTCCATAAAGCGGCATCGTCACCGAGGAAAAATTTAAATTCATTCTCACCTTTACCCCTGACAAAATTTATATCAAAAGATGCAGCAGGTGCACATATGCCGGTATCTCCGTTTATATCAGTAAGAAATGCATTTACATCTAAGGTAAGGTTTTTATCCTCCGGTGTATTGTTTACCGTTTTTAATCTGACAGTAACAGATTTTTTATCAATATCGGGATAAGTCTTTATATCTGATATATATACATCATCAAAAATGCGGAGAGATATATCACCGATGATACCATTCCAGTTAGTCTGTGTATCAGGAGATGTAAGGTGGCCGCCCTTTGTGGGATAGTCAACATTTGATACAAGGACAGTTATCCTGAAATCAGTATTATGTACAAATCTTGTGATATCATAATCGTGCGGTGTAGTAAGACTGTCAAACTCACCAGCAAAAGTATCATCTATCCATATCTTTGTAAGTCTTGTTCTTTCAAGAAAAAGAAATATACTTTTGTCAAGATCTTCGTCATCAATATGTATATCCTTTGAATACCACGCATACCCCTCAAAAAGATATGGATCAGTCAGAAAACCCGTCTCTTTTTTATCGCTGTAATTTCCTTTTTTAGCTATAGATGTAGTCCCCGGCAGATTTATAGTATCATTTTTCTTCCTGTCAAAAAATCTTCCCTCGATACCCTTTTTGTCAGGATCAAGTTCAAAATCCCATAATCCGGATAAATCAATTTTTTTAATCATTTAGACCTCCATTGTATTTTTTATATGATTATCAGGAAAAATGCCCGTCCATCAGAATCATTTCCCCAAAAGATAGCACTCATTACTAATTATAATATACACATAAAATATACACAATGCAAAATACCTACACAAAATACATAAAAAACCATATATACCATACATTACAACCCTAAAATCCCCAAACCACTCCATTATCGCTCCCAGCACCCAGCCATTACCCCCAAATATTTCCGTCATTATCTCTGACAAACTTCCCTATCGCTACCAATACACAGCCGTTAAAGCGGGGGATTATTCTGATCGAAGGACGTTAGAACTGCGTCGGTACTTAGCGGGCGTATTGTGCCCGCTTATGTACCGCTACGC
>NZ_JAHLQE010000038.1 GCF_018918235.1 Eubacterium sp. MSJ-13 | reverse complement strand
AAAAGAATATAAAAGTTTAACTTTAATAGGAATTATAATGGCATTTTTTGTTGGTTTATTGACGAATCAAATTACTGATATAATTGGTATGTACAAAGGAACAGTTACACCAGAAAGAATAAAAGGTACTCTTATTATAAGTGGCGTTATTTTTATTATATGTGTTGTAATTGCTTTTGGATTGTTTATTTCAGAAATAATTAAGATGTTGGAAAGGAATAATGATGAGAGAGATAGTTCCAGGGAAGATATATAGGCATTTTAAAGGGAAAAAATATAAGGTGTTTGGAACAGCAATACATTCAGAGAGTGGAGAAAAATATGTAGTATATATGTCACTATATGGTGATTTTCAAACATATATAAGACCATATGATATGTTTGTGTCAGAGGTTGATAAAGAAAAATATCCTGAAGTCACACAAAAATATAGATTTGAAGAAATTGAAAATACTAATGATTAAAAATAATATTGCTGCAATTCAAATACTTTTATAAAGTAAAAATAAGAATAGAAAATCCCCCGAAAGTTTGGTCCACTTTCAGGGGTTTTGTTTTGTTCAAAATGGAACATATTATGTGTCTGACGACATTATATCATATGCAAAATCTATTTGCAATATGCAAGGGATATATCACTGTTCAAAACAACAGTCATTTCCTGCGTTTCTTTATCCCAGACAAAGTGGTCTACAACTTCCAGCAACGCATTATGCTTCTCAATATCATTTGAATTTTCATCTTTTATAATATCAATCAATGCTTGAAAGTCAACAGCTCTGTGAACTGATGCAGGATGAACAGTTACAGAGGCAGCTTCAAGTTTTTCGTTAAGTTCCTCACGTCTTTTATTTATAAGTTCTTTATTTGCTTTGTATTCTTCTAAAGTATCTACCTCATTTATATATGCATCTTTGATACGCTTCATTTTTGTATCAAGCGATTTAAGCTCTTTTAAGATATATTTACGTTCCGTATTTTCGGTGTTGATGACATTTAGATCGTAGTCATAATAAAATCCTGCCTCAGATAGTTCTTCGAGGATTGTAAGCACCTCTTCTTCAGCCTTTTTTAATGTGATGCCATTTCGTGTAGAGCAAAGTCCCTTTGCGTATTTCCAACAACAAAAACTTGGAGCTGTTTTAATACCATGTGCAAAACCGAGCGAAGCTCCGCACTTAGAACATTTAATCATTCCAGACAGCCAGTTAGCAAGAAGCGGGGCAGGACGCCGTTTTTTATTATAACCAGTGCGGAGTCGGTCATGTGTTCTGCGGTTTGCTGCTTTTGAGAATTGTTCATCAGATATGATAGCTTCATGTTTACCGTCAGAAATAATAACATCCGCAGAATCTTTTCTTTTATTGTGCTGTCTATCAAAATAATTCCATCGAATTTTCCCAATGTAAAAGGGGTTTTCAAGAATATACCCGATCGTACGAGTTTCAAAAAGCGATCCTCTTGTGGTTCTGTAACCAGCTTTGTTGAGTCTTACTGCTATGTCACACATCGGGATGTTTTGCTCAGTGTACATATCAAAAATCTTTCTGACAATTTCGGCTCCCTTAGGTTCAATCTGCGGGATTTTGCCACGCTCTTTAATGTAACCGATTGGTGTGTTTGCATTGTATCCGCCTTTTAAGGCTTTTTGTGTCATTCCACGCATAACTTCACTTGAAAGATTATACAGATAAAATTCGTCACTCCATTCAATGACCATTTCAATAAGGCGGCCGTACATTCCCTCAGTGATAGGTTCAGATATGCTTATAACATCAACATTACATTTTTTTCTAAGCACTGATTTATAATAAGTGCTCTCATCAATATTCCTGGCAAAACGAGAAAACTTCCAGAGAAGGATAGCATCGTAAGGATGTGATTTGTCTTTGCAGGTCGCAATCATCTCCTGAAAAGCTGGGCGTTTATCTGCTTTTTTTCCGGAGATGCCTTTATCTTCTTGATAAATTCGTGTCAATAACATATTGTGTTGCTCTGCATAATCCTTAATGAGCCTGATCTGACTTTCCGGAGAAAGTTCTTCCTGTTTGTCAGTTGAAACTCGGATGTATGCACAGACTTCTTTTAATTTTTCAGACATGGTTTCTTCCTCCTTAAAATTTGGTATAAAAATAAGCCTATACAAAAGAAAAGGCTTATGCTAAAATAAATATGCGTTATCTTTAGCTTTTAGCCATATTCTTTTGTGGGTAAAGCATAAGATTTTTGACCGTCCTTTGTGGGCGGTCATTTTTTGTATGTTTGCTTGTCGGAATCCGACAAGGTTATCACTTTCGTGAGTTCACAAAAATGGTTGGAAAATTTCTTTCAATGTTCATTAACAGTTTCCAGCTCATCAACGCTCATTTCACTGTAAAAGTCTTGACTTTGTATATGGCGTATCTCGTGCCAGTATGCTTCCAATCTTTTTTCATAGGTGAGTCTTGCATTTAGAAATATGCTGAAGCTGCCATCATCATTTATAGTTACAACTGCCGGAATAGAATTTCCGAAGTCTAAGATCTGTACATTTATATTATAATCGTCTTCCAGGTATGTCGCCTCCATTTCTTTTTAAATATATTATAATATAGATGGCAAAGTTTTACAATATATATCGAACATTAGTTTTTGATAAGGAATAGAAAACCCCCGAGAGTATGCGACACTTTCGGGGGTTTTGTTTGTGTTCACTATGGAACAATAATTTCTCTTTGTCTGCAGACATTTATCATATGCAAAAATCATTTGCAATATACAAAAATACAAAAATAACCTCTACAAAGAAATGGGGAATTTAATATCTGTCGGAATCCGACAAGGCTAGTATTTCCAATATTATAGGAAATACAATGTTCTATAAGAGATTAAAGTTCTTCTAATATACTTGCAACTTTTCTTTTTCTGCCAATATTACCTGTATTATTTTTTTCTAATACTTCTATAGCAAATTCAATCTGATTTTTTATCCAACTTAAATTGTCTAGCAGTTCGTCTTCTGAAATAATACATAATACTTTATCAAATTCTAATTCAATAATATGCCTGCTATAATTTTCATTTTTTTCTTTATTTAAATAATTTTCACATTTGCAAAAAAAATCATAAGCTTTATCATCTTTTGTAGTACCATAAGGATAATTATTTAATTTATTATTTAACATAAGTGCACGACACAGATATTTATCTTTTATTGTTAATGAAAGAGAATAGTTTTCGTGTGAAGTTCCTTTTCTTAACTTGACACCACTAAAAAGTTTCTGTAAAAATTGTAAAGAGTATCCATATTCCATATATAATTTTTTTACATCTTCAAGAATAGGACATATTATTATTTTATTTACTTTCTCGCTTTGTAAATCATATAACATGGTAAAATATGAATCATATAATACAGAAGATGATTCTTCTATCCACCTATGCAATAATTTTGCCTGGGTATCGTCAACTAATTTACATGTGTACCATGCAGCAAAATATTCTTGAAATGATCTGTGTGAAAATCTATATTCAAAACCTTCTTTAACTAACATACATACTGATTGTGTCAGATCATCTAGGTAATCCTCTATTCTAAAATTAAATTTATCAAATTTGTTCTTTGCGTTTTGTATATATTCTCTTATTTTTGATTCAGAAAATTGAAATTCAGATTTAAAATATGATTTAAAACAAATATATGAAAAAATCAACTTAAAATCTTCACATCCTAAACCTGTTCTTATATCTCTTACATATGAATCCTTTGTTGCATCATGAACATTAAATAATGTCACAAAAGCCTCATCGTAAAAATCATTTAACTTTTCAGGAATAGAGGCATGTTTTTGAAATGTAAGTAACATAATATTTAATAGTAAAGGATTTGATGCAAAAGAAATATACTTATCGTATAAACTATTAGATAATTCCTTATAGAATATATCCTTTACGGATTCATCAAATTCAATTTTTTTGATTAAATTTAGAGCCTGTTCTTTGTTTAATTTAAGCGATTTGAGTTCGTTAAAGTCATTCCAACCTATAAATTCATCTGATGGTCTTGATGACATAAAATACTTATTATCATTATATTTTTCACACAATGCTTTAATCTCAGATGTGATTTTATCAGTTTTATCTCTATTAACCTCATCATATCCATCAAAAAAAATTATATATGCACCTTCTTTCATACTATATTCAAAATATTCTTCACTTAGTTCAAACCCATTATCGTACAATGATTTATATATAGCTTCATATATTGAAATATCCTTTAAATCATATATATTAAAACTTCTTAATTCGAGCAACACTGGAATAAAAGTTGTTTCTTCTATGGTATTTAAAAATAAATGCTTAAATAATATTGATTTTCCTATACCGCCTGTTCCTGTTATTATAAATTTATTTCCGAGAGCTAATAAATTATTAATATTTCCTGTATCTATAGTTTTGCCATTAAAAAGAACACCTATACATATGTAAAATGAGTATATGTCCTTTGGGATGCTTCTGTATATAATAGTTTTTATTTTGCTATTTTTGCTTTTGGTATTTGTTAAATATCTTTCATATGCTGTTCTGTATCTTATATCATCTTTTACACTTAAATCATTAAAAAATTTTTTAATACCAGACCATGCATTTTTTAACGCTGTTTCTGTAACAGTGATAGCTACATTAGTCATTAATTCTTCATTATCTATATTGTTCATCATACATTCCTCCAAGATTGTTAAACTGTAATATAAATATATCACATTATTTTTTCTAATGACAGCATCTTCTAATTAAAAAGTGATTTTTTGATTTTTAAATCTTACATAATAAGGTAAAGGAGGTGATCATATGCAGGCTGTATTTATAAAAACGATTGAATACATAACATTGAGAATAGTTATGTCATTATTGAAATACATTTTTAATGACATATATAAGTCAATTAAAAAATATCTTGTTAGAAAGTTAAAGAAGAAAAAAGCTAAAAAGAATAAGAAGAAAAAGAAATAAGGAACAATATACAAAAATGCAAAAAGGCAGATGCTATATAGACATCTGCCTTAATTATTAAATGAAATAGGTGGGGTGACAATCCCACATCTCTTTAAGACCACAAGGGCGTGACGGCTGCCTGTTCCGTCCTCAGATTTCATTTATATGACTTTTGACTTATTAATGTTTAATTCTGTATATACAACAGCACCATTCAAGCGCAGTTCTTCGCTTGCCAGGTCAATATTGTCATTCCAGCTTATTCCAAAACCCCCAGCATCGACTTTAACCTGCTGATATAATCCGGGGATAGTTTTCAAGTCATTAAACACTTCCCACTTGTCAAAAAGTGGTTTTATGTCATATTCAGTTTTTACGCCATCTGTAAATAGTACAGATAGAATAAAGTTATCTTTAGGAGTAACAGTTTTTACACGATAAAACATAAATATCACCTCCATAAAATTAAAATTATTCCAATGGTGGAAGTTCTACAAAATTTATACTTTTCACAGCACCTGGCTTATAAAGTAAGGTCGTGAAAAGTATGAAAATTATTCAAGTCCTAATTCTTTTAATGCATCAGCTTCTGAAACAAATTCTTTACAATCCGGGTCTGTTTCAATCTCTTTTATCATTGATTTGTCCCAATCATCAGGTTCAACTTCTTTAATATCAGACCAAGTGTGTTTGGGAATATAATCTATTATAAAGTTCCACACTTCTTTGGCTGCATCTTCGTCCATGATGGAAACAGCACCGACAATTCTTTCTTTTATAGCATCCATATATTTCCCTCCTATTTTTTATATACTTGACCACGATTATCAATTTTTTCTATATAGCATACTTGCCCTTGCTTATTAAATATAATTCGATAATCGCCTACACGCAAACGGTATATATCTTTTGTATATCCTTGCATTTTTTTGATATCACCATAGGGTATTTTTTTTATAGCAGTTACTATTCTTTTTCGTGTTATAGTATCAACTTTTTTTAAGAATTTAAGTGCCTGTTTAGAATAGTAAATTTCCAAAATACAAATCACCTCCCTAATTTTTGCTGGAATTATCTATATCTCATTCCCCCTTCTCTTTCCTCTTTAATGCCATTAACATGCTGTGTACCGTCTGTAAATCCTCAGGCTCAGCATCCCTTGCGGCATCAAATAAAAGAGAGAGTTCTTTGTTATCGTATATTTCTTGAGCAATCTTACTGTGTGTCGGATTCCGACAGAAAATTATTCGTAATCTTCATTATCATCTTCATCATCAGAATAACTATCATCGGAGTAGTTACCATCGGTTTCAAGTGATGCACGATATTCGCTGGCAAGCATTGTTTTATTAAATTCAGCGGTTGGATCTATTTCTTCCACAAGCTTTTCAAGTTCATCTATTGATATTTTGAAAAATTCTTTGCGTAGATTAACTTTATTTACACGCTTGTCTGTTAGCATTTGATGCAATTTACTTTCAAGTGCTACGGCATCCTCTGAGAATATGAAACTGTGTACATCGAACTTAAATGGAACACTTGCACTTCCAAGTTCGTTTACTCTGTCTTGTGGTTCAAGACGGCGTGTCATTCCGACCTTAAATACATCTTCACCGAATGAGCCAAGGTTGCTTATTATGTAGACAGTTCCGGCTTTACCGTTCTGCAGGTTGGATATTTCTTCTTTCTTTAATACAACATCAGATAATTGATTCTGTAATTCAAGTATTCGCTTGTTAAGAGCATCCATTTCTTCTTGAGCTGCACTTTTAAGCTGTTCTTTTACTTTGTCAATTTCAGCTTTGTATTTATCTTCCTCTTTTGCAATCTTTTTCTTTTCAGCTTCCAATGCTTTGAGTTCGGCTGCTTCCTGACGCATCTTTTCTTTTAATGCAAGTTGTTCCTGCTTCTCTTTTTCTTTTTTTACATAATAGTTGTATTCAATTTTTGCGGCATTTATAAAAAGATATTCAAGCTGTCCTATAAATTTTGTAAGAGTACCGTATATCTGTTGGTTACCATTACCGGCAATTTCAAGATATTTCATAGTGACTTCTTTTATTTTATCGGTGGCTTTGTCAATAGTGCCGTATTTCAGATCAGATAAAATATTTTGAAGTTCCGAACGCAATGCTATAACCATGAGTGAATACATTGCTTTGTTTGATTTTGTAGTATATCTTGAAGAATATTGTTCCATCAGTTTTGTTATCTGTTTATCGTTTTCACGATATGCTTTGCGAAGCTCCTTTGAGTTCATGTATTGTAAATGTAAAAATACTGATGGAGCATAGGCATCAACAAGATTAAGATCTTCCTGTTTAAAAGTAAGTAGTTCGGAAGAAGGATCATATTCAAAGAAATTATTAATGGAGTATTTGATACTCTTGTAAAGTTCTCTGAATTTTGAAACTTTCTTTGCTTCTTTTTTAATAAGCTCTTTCTGCTTTGTTAATTCAAGATTTATCTCAGAATCAGCAGCAGCTTTTTGAATATTTATTGTGTGATTAAGATTCTGATATTCGTTAGTAACTTCCTGCAACTTTTTCTGCCTGTCGTTTATATCAGCTTTAAGTTTTTCAAGCCTGTTTTCAAGTATTGAAATTTCCTCAAGGCGTTCCGTAGTATCGAGTTCTTTGACTTTGTCCTCAAGTTCTTTGATCTGATATTTATGATTTTCTATAATCTGTTTTATTTCAGCTTCTTTTTTGTTAAGCAGGTAGAACTGATATCCTATAAGTCCGGCTGCAACAATAAGTGGAATAATAAGTTGCCAAAATATTGATGCAAGGCAGGCAATAGCACTTACAATAAGTATTTTCTTGATAAATTCTTTTTGGTTTTCCATATAATTCTCCTTTTTTGATTTGTTGGATTCAGACAAAGATATTATTTATTATATATTTGATTTAAAATCTCCTTCAAATAATCCTAACTCCATTGCTAATCTATACATATGTTTGCAAGGCAATCTTCTTACAAAATAATCACGACATGTACAAGTGTTTAAAGTTGTGTTGTAAGGTTTTTTCCCTGAGCCTTTAAAGATTCCCATTTTGTTTACATAATCTACTTCAGTTGGTGTGCATTTAGAAGATAATGCACTTTTTTGGCGTTTTAACTGGTCGGGTTCATTGTTTATGTCATCAGAAGCTTTTATACGAGCAAGTTTTTCTTTTTCTTTATTATAATCACGCGTAGAGTGGCGGTTTATTATTTCAATGATACCTAATTCAGCCGCTAATCTATACATATGTTTACAGGGCAATTTTCGTTCCTGAAAATCATGGCAGTTGCAAGTTGAAAGTGTTGTAGTGTAATAAGGCATATCAGATGTACTTGAACAGGTGGCGGTTTTCTTTTTTGGGTTCACTTTAATTGTAAAAGGATATGTAAAAGCTCTACCTTGTCTTTCTATTTGCGGTTGATCACAATGTATTGAATAGTCCCAATCTGTCCAGTCAGAAAGAATATGACATCTTCCGTAAATTTTTTCTTCATTATCCATAGCAGCTTCTCCTTTGATAAGTAATTTGTTTGATATTGTTTTATCTTATTCGCCCTTCTCTTTCCTCTTCAATGCCATTAACATGCTGTGTACAGTCTGTAAATCCTCAGGTTCAGCATCCCTTGCAGCATCAAATAAAAGAGAGAGTTCTTTGTTATCATATATTTCTTGAGCAATCTTACTTGTCTCAGGGTTGAAGTAGTAAGATTGGTTTTGATCATTAGTTTTATTTTCGTTCCAACCCATGATATAAGAAGGACTGCAATTAAATATTTTAGCCATTTGGGCTATTGTTGAACGTTTAATATTGATAACTCTACCGTTTTCATATTTTGCAATAGCAGATTTTTGTAAACCTAGTAAATCAGCAAGTTGTTCTTGTGAAAGATTTTTTTGCTTTCTTAGAGCTTTAATTCTTATAGCCATAATGTCCTTTGATTCTTTCATTGTTAAGCCCCCTTTTTCTTTGTTGTTCGGCTGCTTCTATATTAATTATATTTTTATCTAAAATTATTACATTATCTGGTAAAAGATCGGCACTGACTAAAAGGTAATCTTGTTTAACTTTTACAGATGTTCTTCTTTTGGTTGCAAGAAAAAAGTTTTCTTGAATCTCTTTAGAAGTTAAAATTTTATTTTGTTTAAGTTGCTCTAATGAGAAGACACCATGTTTTGCACAACAATTTACTATTTCCATTGCACGATTTATAGCTTTGTTACTTCTGTCAAATGTTTCTAATGAAATTAATAAAGCCATATCTTTATTCCACTCACAGTAATATCCATGTTCGCCGTAAATTTTTTTGAGTATTGAATATATAATGGCATGTGATTTCAAACCACATTCCAGCATAACAAGATTGATTGCTTTATCGGCAGTGCATTTTGTTGGAAAACAATCTAAACCTTCTTTGTTATTCATAAATTTATCCTCCATAACCATATAATAAAATTTATGTTTTAAAACTTACATTGTTTTGAATTCTTAAATAATTTAATTTTACTATATATTTTATTTGGTTGCAAGAAATACCGGAAAAAGTGTCTTAAAAATCAAAAAAATATATTGACATAATGAATAAGGAGTGATATTCTTTAAGTGTCTTTAAAAGACACGAAGGAGGAAAACTAATGAACAAAAATGCTCTTTTGTCAATAATGCAATTCTATGGTGATACTGGTGGTAAATTGGCAAAATATTTAAATATTGCGCGTACAACATTTTCCGCAAAGCTTAATGAAACTAATGGGGCAGAGTTTACACAGAACGAAATAAAACTTATAAAAAATAAATATAATCTTTGTGCAGAGCAAATAGACTTTATTTTTTTTAACTAAGGGTGTCTTTAAAAGACACTGACTGACAAGTTATTATTGGTTTGAACAATATTTAAAGCGAGGTGAGAGTGATGGATAAATTAAAAGAAATCTTGTCACATAAAAATGTTGAGATTATAGAAAGCTATATTGGCAACATAGAGCAGGATATGGGTGACATGGATAAGAAAATAGAAAACATAAAAGCTTTACAGACAGAACTTGAACATAGAACTGCCGTTGAGAAACTTGCTGAGAAGATGATTATTGATGGAAAGTTTGAAGAAGCGAATGAGCTTCTTGATTCATTGGATGATGATAAGGTCAGAGAGCTGATGGAAGAATGTCCGGAGGAAGAGATTAAGGAAGTGAGAACAACGGAAGAATTAAAAAGACATATTGGTGTGAGAGAGTCTGAGAATTATTTTGATGCCATTAGCGATGATGAAGTGAAATCTATAGAAAAGGCGGTGCAAGAAGAACCTGCACCGCTGGAAACTCAGAATTATTTTATTATTCCTGATAATGACAGTCAGATAATAACAATTATGCCTGATATTGAAGGGGCAGTTTTAAAATTGGATAAAACAAATGCACTTATTTTGGCTTCGATTATTCAATATCATGTCCGTAGATTGTAATGATTTTGCCTGAACCAGTTTTAGGAAAAGAACAACGATGATTTTGTTTAAGCCATTTATAAGCACAGTGTTTAAGTTCAGATTTTGTGAGTTTTCTATAAGCGACACAATGTAGAGTAAAATCACCAATTTTTGCTTTGGTGACAATATTTGGTGGTGAAAAGTCATTAAACATATAAAGTTCTCCTTTCTTTTAATACTTGGCTACTGCAATAGCCTGTATCAAGAGTATAGGGGGATGAAGTGCAAAAATCAAGAAGTGAGGTGAGAACAGTTGGAAGAAAAAGCGGTTAATAATATTATGCAGATTCTTACACAGGATGGACTGACTGTTGAACAGTCAAAAAGCATACTTGATAGAGTTCAACTTATATTCATGGAAAGTTCCCAGAACTTCCTTAATAGTTGTGACGCTAAGGAAGTTTTGGGAACACCAAGCAGGTATGATGTTGCACTGCCAGAGTGTGAAGATAATTTTTCAAAGGAAGATAAGGAAACTTTAATTGAATATATTGCAGGTATAAATGAGCCATGCACTAAAGAAGATGAGATACAAAGAGCTGAAACGATTGGCAGAATGTTTGCTGTATTGAAAAAGCCGGAAGATGCATATGCACTTAGATTTGCATTGAGCAATCTTATAACTTCGATACATACAAATACATCTTTTCAGATTGTAGTTAATTATGACAAAGATTTAAAAAAAGTAAAAATAAATTACAGTAATAATTCAGAAAAATTTTTGAAATGATTGCAAGCCAATATACATATTACTTGTCGGATTCCGACAAGACATTAAGGTCAAAATCTGAACATAAAATAAAACAAAAGCAGAAAAGGAGAAAATTATGGCAGAAAAGAAAAAGATAACGCATAAGATACTCGTACCAACTAAAGATGGCGGGTATGTAGATTTTAATGATCTGTCAGAGGAACAGAAGCAGTACATAAGAAAACAAGTCTTTACAAGGTTTGCTGACAGTTACATGGCACAGCTTGGATATACAAGAGAACAGGATGAAACTGTCGAAGCTGTTTCACAGAAATAATACTTGCTGTGCTATCGGCATGACGGGCTGTTGTTTCTCCTGCATGGGGCGGGCTTGCCCGTCCCTATGATATGAGGACAACAAAAATACATGATAAGGAGAATCTTTGCATAAAAAACAAACACAATACAAATCAGGTGATCCATTCTTTGTAATGATTTGTCACGATTGTGGCAGAAAAGTATGGAGTACAAGAAGAGTAAATGAAAAATGCAGCAAGTGTGGTAGTTCCAATGTGAAAACTGAGGCACCATACCACACGATTGAGAAACACAAAAAATAATATTCAGGAGGAACAACATTATGAAGACAATTTGTATTGCCGGGTTGAAGGGTGGTATTGGCAAGACCACCACCACGACAACCCTTGCTTATTTATTACAGGCAGAAAAAGAAAAGAGAGTGCTTTTGATTGATGCGGATTGTCAGGCTAATGCAACTATGACATATGGTGTTGAGCCGTCAGATGATGGTATTGCAGATATTATGTCATATGCACTAAAAGGCGATACGCCGGATATCAAAAAACACATTGTAACTACGGACTATGGTGTGGATATTGTTCCGTCATCTACAGGCTTACAGGTTGTAAATGGTCGCTTGCAGGTGGAGAGGGAACATAGTCAGATTGATGTTTTGAAAAGGGCATTATCTGAGATTGAAAATGAATATGATTACTGTATTATTGACTGCGGTTTGCAGCTTGATATTACGGTTTTAAATGCTATATGTGCTTCTAATCTTGTGCTCAGTCCACATAAAATCGGTGGATTTGAGGAACAGGGAAGTGATGTATCTGTTGAAAGTCTTGCAATTAAACTTACAATGCTTAATAACGGGATAGAGCTTGTTGAAAAGGCTGCAATGCTTACTGATGATAAACTTGCGGCTGCATTATTAAGATATTGTACAACACCGGGAATGAGCTTTAGAGAGTTGTGCGGTGTTGAAACTGTAAACTGTAGCGAAAGCACATTTTACAGAAAAAGAAGTGAGTTTTTCAGAATACTGGACAAACTCAAGGAAGAAAGTTTTTATTCAGAACTGCCTAGAAAATATAGGACGGTTGAGAAACATCATAGAGGCAAGTGGACCTCATAGTTTATTATTATTTTTGTACTTAGCTTGTATATTTTACTTCAACTACCTGGGGAAAATATATGGGTTAATATAAATATTTTTATTTTTTAGTGTGTATGCTTTTATCTGAGAAATCAGGGGGAGTATATGTGCTGTGATTAAGGGAAGGTGCCGATTATTCGGACGGATGTCAGTTGATCGGATCAAAGATTGTATGAACTTAAAGATAGAGATCATTTTAAGTACGGTTATATAATAGAAAATTTGGCAGATACAATTGAGCTGATAAAGGCAGGTGGTAAAGGTGGAGAGAGCAAGTGATACTGAAAGATTTTATCAATGCCTAACTTGTGCTTATATAGAAAGCTGTAATTTAGATGAAAAATCGGAAGATGAAAGAGGAATGTGTAAGGAACATTGTGTTGATAAAGATTTTGAAAAAGATATATTAAATTAAAGTAATAAGGTGCAAACATGGGGGAGCTTATTTTACATCCTTGTAACAAAGATTACTGTAGTGAATGTATTTACAGTAGAAAGAATAAAAGGGCGGTCGAAAGATCGTCTTTTTATAATGAATAATGTGTAAATAATGCGTATTAAACTATTGACAGATGTGTAAAAAATGTGTATTATATATACATAAGGAGGGTACAAAATGAAGCAAAGAGAACTTGTAAAAAAGCTCGAAAGTGCGGGATTTGAATTTGTCAGACATGGTGGAAATCATGATATCTATAAAAGAGGTGATGACGAAGAAAAAATTCCGAGACATCGAGAAATAAATGAAAAACTGGCGAAAGCAATATTGAGAAAATGGGGATTATAAAAATCCCCTGGCTCAATATATTGTTATATATGCATTTGATATTTGGAGGGTGATTGTATGAAGGTGACATATCCGGTTATTTTTACAGATGTTGATACAAATATTTTGATTGAAATACCAGATTTAGGTATTTTGACAGAAGCGAATGAGGAAGGTAGACCAAAGGGAAGCATAGCAGATGCGATTACAATGGCAAGGGACGCTATCGGATTAAGCTGTATAGAAGCGGAAGATGATGGTAAAGAAGTGGTGCATCCATCTGAAATAAAAGATATAGATGTATCTAAGGGAACATTTTTTGAAGATGGAACAGGTATTGTGTCTTTGGTTGATGTTGATTTATCGGTATATAGAAGAATGTTAGATAATAAAATGGTTCGTAGGAATGTAACATTACCAAACTGGTTAAATCAGGAAGCAGAAAAATCACATATCAATGTTTCTAAGGTGTTGCAGGAGGCATTGATGGCAAGATTGGGGGTATCAAGATAATAAAATAAAACAAGTTTCCTGTCGGATTCCGACAAAATAAATTTTAAAAAGTTGGGAGGCAGGGACAGCAAAAAAGTGATATAATGCTAATATCGCAAAAATAGGAATCAAAGGAGAAAGCAATAGTTTTCTCCTTTTTTGTGCCTAAGTTCAAGGAGGTGATAGGAGTGAATACGGTTGAACCAATTCGTGATATAAATACGGTCATGGATATCGCGGATTATTTGAGAAGCAAGAATGAAAGAGATTATGTAATGTTCATGTTTGGAATTTATACAGGACTTAGGATATCTGATATACTAAAATTTCGGGTGCGTGATGTTAAAGGAAAAGATGCGATTTATCTTAGAGAAAAAAAGACAGGGAAAGAAAAAAGATTTCCGCTTAATGCCGAACTAAAACCGATTATTGAAGATTATATATCTGACAAGAAAGATTATGAATATCTCTTTAAAGCATGCAGGAGTGGTAATAAAGCAATAAGCAGACAGCAGGCATACAAAATACTGTCGGCAGCAGGCAGGAAGTTCAACATTGATAAGGTGGGAACACATACACTCAGAAAAACATTTGGGTATCATATGTATCAGCAGACGCACGATGCAGTAACAATAAAAGAGATTTTAAATCATGCAGACATAAGTGTAACATTGAGATATATTGGTATCAATCAGGATAACAAGGACAAAGCAATAAAAGGTTTATCGTTTAGAAAGAGGGGGAGAGCATAAGGCTCTTTTTTATTTATGTTGAATCTAAAAAATTGGCATAAGATTTATTTTTTCATGTGTTAGTTGTCATATTGTGACTATGTAAACTTTAGTTAATATTTTTTTATGCACTTTAATGAAAGAATACAGTTTAAGAGAAGTTTGAGCTTGATGAAAACGGCAAGGTTGTAGCTTATCATATATCATCACAGTTTCCGGGTGAGTATAACTCTGCAGAAACAAAATGGACGAGAGTTGCAAAACGTGGGGACAAAACAGGAAATCCAAATATATTACATGTGTTCAATGGGGAACGTGCTGACCAATACAGAGGCGTTCCTTTTTTAGCACCTGTTGTTTCTACGATTAAACAACTTACGAGATATACAGAAGCTGAAATAATGGCAGCAGTCATAAATTCAATGTCTGATGCGGCTGTTGTGATGATACACAACACACAGGCAGCGTGGGGTAGAGAAACATATAAACTTGTAAAAACAGTTCAGAAGATGTATCCGGTAATTCAGTTTTTAAAAGACAGATACTTTCCGGATGGACCTGTTTATTATTCAGAAAAGGCGCTTATCGAGTTCAAGAAAAAAGGACGAAAGATTGCGCCTTTTGTTATTCCGCTTATAAATGGAATAGTTATGGAAAAAGATGGCTACAGAACGGATATCGTGGATGCACCGTATATTGCACCAAAATGTGTGATTACTGCAAAGGAATTGGAGAAAAAAGCTTTTGGAGAGTCTCCGGAGTCTGGCAGAAGTCCTGAACAGCGTGAAAATGAAATTGAATCAGAGTGTATTGATGATAATCGTAAGGCTATCCTCAGAAGACATGAGCAGATGTGTGCAGAACTTCTTTTGACAGGGCAGGTTATGATGAAACACTATGCTACAGCGGAAGATGCTGCAAGGGGTGAAAATTATGACCTTAAATATCTTCGTTAAGGAACTTGCAAGTGATTCGATAGGAACACAAGGATATGCCGCTGCAATGAACGATAATATTTTTTCTGTTGTGTTTGGCTACTATGCAGATTACAAAGTGCCTGTGAATGGAACAATATATTGCTTTGAGATAAATCTTAGTACAATGCAAGGAAATTTAAAAAGTTATCCAAATATAACTGAAGGAGACATATATGTTGGGACGAAAACATTAAATAGAAGATATAAGCCTTTTTTTATTACTAAAAATTATTTT